>NZ_AAWS01000047.1 GCF_000169175.1 Microscilla marina ATCC 23134 | reverse complement strand
GGTATGTGGAGTGTCCACCTTGACAGATATACCGTAATCAAACAAATCACTAAAGAGCGACAAGATAAAAAGAAAAGATGACGCAGAAAGTAATTCATTATGACAATAAAAATGCCCTTGTAACAACAGATAGTTACAAGGGCATTTTTGTATAATATATGAAAACCAAAATTTACATTTTTTAACCAAGCAAAATTCAAGATTGAGTATTTGTTTTTTGCAAAAAAATGGAAGTAAGCCCCTCCCTGGCGCAAGCTTGCAGCTTGTGTCCAGCGTAGTAAATTCAAGATTGAATATTTGTTTTTTGCAAAAACATGGAAGCAAGATGCTTCCTCAATACAAAGGCACAAGTTACGCTACGCTAAACTTGCGCCAGAAGGGGTTACGCTACGCTAAACTTGCTAGAGTTTTCAGTAAAGAGGCATCTCCTTCTGAAGATATAATGGGAATTCCTGCAAGAGTATTGTTCGAACGATCATATTCGGGTAATTCAGCAAGAGTATTGAACGTAGCCTTACTTGAGCACATAATGGCTCTTAAGAAACCTTCAATAGGGACTGTATCCCAGAAAATAATCTCATTATTTTCGATCGGTTTTTGTGCTTCCACAATGC
Source organism: Microscilla marina ATCC 23134 (assembly GCF_000169175.1). NCBI lineage: Bacteria > Pseudomonadati > Bacteroidota > Cytophagia > Cytophagales > Microscillaceae > Microscilla > Microscilla marina. The sequence goes on along the minus strand of NZ_AAWS01000047.1, from coordinate 70,381 downwards.
CATTATATACTTGGTTTCGACTTGCTTCATTTTGCTTCGACCAGAGTTCTTTGGTCTTTCCCCAATCTGTTTTGGTCTTTCTCAAACCTGTTGTGAGATCTTTTGATTGCACACCTGGAACTTTACCCATGCCGTCCATACTACTTACTCGCCATTCACCCTTTTCAAGAATCTCAGGAGAAAATACTAATTGTACTTTACTTTTAGTATTTGCCCCTACTCCATATCCTTTTACAGGCCACTTTGTATGTGTGCTTCCAACTAAGCGTAAATATACACCTAAAGCTCCACCACCTGTTTTATCAGCAGGTCTTGAGTAATCTTCACCTGGTCCTAGACGGCGATATGCGCAAGATAGGTACCCTTGCTGAATTACTCCTTTAACATGGTCTGCATCAATTCCATGAACCATACAAGCTGTTTTACTAAGTGCAACTTGTTTTATTTTTTTACTTGGTGGTGAGGATGCCATTTTAGGAACACCCTTCTGACCAATTTTTGAAGGATCATAGCTAGGCTCCACAGCCTTTTTACTTTGCTGTTCTGTAGGTATCTGGGTTACCTTGGTAGACTGACTATTTTTAGTTTTGGCAACTGTTTTTTTATTAGAGTGTTCCTTGAAGCCCGACAAATCTACCCCATGTTGGTTGCCCATTTGGGTTTTGAGGTCGTTGGTTTGGGCTGTGCGCTGAATGGGCTGGTGCTTTGCCTTGTGCGATTGGTTATGGTTCCGGCGCTGAATGGGGCGTTGTTTGGCTTGCAGGGTGGGTTGTTGCCCTTGGGCACTTTTATGGGCCACCTCGCTTGGGCGTTGTGCCGTGTTTTCTTGAGCTTGTATTGCCCCTTGGTCTTTGTTTTGTTGTGGTTGCTTATGTGTATGCATTCCCTGTTTGGTTTATTGAATTATTAAATAGCAGGGAGGCAAATTATCAACGTGCCAGATAGCATCCAAAAACATGGCGTAAGTGGTCGTTTTTGTGGCATAAGCGGTAAAATTTACGGGTTTAACCGAGAAAAAAGCGATAAAAAAGGTGAATTACGAATGAGGGAATTACGAATTACGAATTAAACAATTACGAACCGACCGCAGGGAGCTCTGCGTAAGCTAATTACGAATTACGAATGAGGGAATTACGAACCGACCGGAGGGAGCTCTGCGTAAGCTAATTACGAATGGGCGCGAAACGCAGTCAAAACTATGGGTTGCCAACTTCTAACTAATTCGCAAATATGATAATTTAAGGCTAAAGGCTCCATACAAACAGTTAAACAAAAGCTAAAAACTCATCGTAGCTCAAGAAAAAGCTAAAGGCTCATCATAGCTCAAGAAAAGGCTAAAAGCTAAAGGCTAAACTATATCGTAGCTCAAGAAAAGGCTAAAGCTACACATAGAACAAAAAGGCTAAAAGCTCCCTACAAACAACCAAAAAAAGCTACAAGGCTCATCATAGCTCAAGAAAAGGCTACAGAAGCTCCCAAAACTTAACAGCAATTTAACACACAAAAACACCCTCTTTTTTGATATTGTCAGAGTTTTTATTGTACATTAGCGGCGAAGAAAATCATTCATTACTCTTTTAAACAAAAAAACTTGTTACAACATTTAGCAAATAATGCCCAAAACCTGACAAAAACGACTGCGTGTTGTTGTTGTGTGGCTGCATTGTGCGTTGAGCTAAATGGAGAGACAATGGTTTTGAACCCAACATAGACTTATAGTAAACATAAGATATAAAGATTTCAAAAGCCTTTCCTTAGTTCTAACGAACCGGGGAAAGGCTTTTTTATTTTTTAGTTAGTAGTTGGGAGTCAGTAGACGATAGCAGAGCAAATAGAAGTAAAGATTGCAAAAACTACAAACTACTGACTCCCAACTTCCATCTACCGATTTTATAAACCATTAAAAAATCAATCTATTATGAAATCGGTTAGTTTTATGAAGATCAGCCAAAAACTTGCAGTTTGTCGCTAAAAGCACCGATATGCATCGGTATCTAAGGACTTGAGTCTGTAGAGGCTACCAACTACCGACTCCCAACTAGTAAACTAAAACACATAATATCAATATGCAAACGCTCACGATTGACTCAACACTGGAAAAACGCCTGCATCAGGTAAGCCAACTCATTGGCAACACGCCTTTGGTGGCGCTAGACCGGGTGTATAAAAACCCAAAAGTACAGATTTTAGCCAAACTCGAATGGCAGCAACTAGGGGGCAGTGTAAAAGCCCGCCCTGCTTTCAATATTATCAAACAAGCCATTCTGCACGGGCAACTCGACCAAAACCGGGTGTTGCTAGACGCCAGCAGTGGCAACACAGGCATTGCTTATGGGGCAGTAGGCGCGGCTTTGGGCATTCAAGTAGCGCTTTGCCTGCCCGAAAATGCGTCTAAAGAACGAAAAATGATTTTGCGCGCCCACGGGGTAGACATTGTCTATACACCTGCCACCGAGCTTACCGATGGCGCCCAAATAAAGGCAAAAGAACTGCACGCCCAAAACCCCGATTTGTATTTTTATGCCGACCAATACGCCAACCCACACAATTGGCAAGCCCACTATGCCCACACTGCCCCCGAAATCATTGAACAAACCCAAGGAGAAATTACCCACTTTGTGGCGGGGCTGGGTACTTCGGGCACTTTTATGGGCACCAGCCGCCGCCTGAAAGAATATAACCCAGGCATTGAAATAGTATCGTTGCAACCCGACTCGCCCATGCACGGGCTGGAAGGCTGGAAACACATGGAAACCGCCATCGTGCCCCAGTTTTATGACGACAGCCTGGCAGACAAAAACCTGGAAGTAAGCACGTTTGACGCTTATGAATTAATAAAAGAAGTGGCACAAAAGGAGGGTTTACTCATTAGCCCTTCGGCAGCAGCCAACCTTGCAGGAGCCATTGCCCTTGCCGATACTATAGAGGAAGGAACCATTGTCACGATGTTTCCTGATAGCGCCGACAAATACAGTGAGGTACTCAAGCAAGTGTTTAATTAAGGGGTAAGAATTTTAAATTAGGAATTGGATGGCTTTTAGGATGGCTTTATTGTTTGATGGTTTGCGAAGTGTAGCTAAAAAACTACCCACCATCAACTAAAGCAAACACAATACTTTCAGATAATCAAGGCTCAAGGAAGCAACTTCCATCTACCGATTTTATCAATCCTTAAAAATCAATGTATTATAAAACAGGTAGCATGCTTGCAAACCAGCCTAAAGCTAATGACTAAAGGCTAATAGCTTTAGGCTGTAGAAGCTATGGACTATCAACTATCGACTAAAAAATGAAAACACTGAATATTGACCAACAAGCATTAAAAGTAATGCAAAAGCACGCAGAAGCCACTTACCCCAACGAGTGTGTGGGTTTTTTCTACGGAAAAGAAGATGAGCAAACACGCTACATCGAGCTTGCTGTAGAGGTACCCAACAGCAAAGAAGGCGACCAACGCCGCAGGTTTGAGGTAGATCCGCGTGACTATATGAAAGCTGAACGCTACGCCCTCGAAAACAATACAACTTTGTTGGGAGTATACCATTCGCACCCCGAACACCCCGCCATTCCGTCAGAACACGACCTGAAGGTGGCACAACCTTTTTTCTCTTACATTATCATATCAGTCAAAGGAGGCAAAAGTGTAAAAACACGTTCGTGGCAATTAGACAACAACCAGGCATTTGCAGAAGAAAATATTTTGCAGTTACAAGCATGAGAGTTAATTACGAATGAGCGCGAAGCTTTTTAATTACGAATGAGGGAATTACGAACCGACCAGAGGGAGCTCTGCAAAGCTAATTACGAATTGGTTAATTACGAATTACGAATGGGCGCAAAGCGAGGCTAAAAGCCAATCAAAGCTCAAGAAAAAGGCTAAAGGCTAAAAGCTCATCATAGCTCAAAAAAAAGGCTAAAAGCTCCCTACAAACAGCCAAACAAAAGCTAAAGGCTAAAAGCCCAGCGTAGCTCAAGAAAAAGCTAAAGGCTAACGGCTAAAGCTACACAGAAGAACAAAAAAAGCTAAAGGCTAAAAGCTAAGAAAAAAAATTCACATAAATTCAAAACAAAACCATTACAATGGCAAAAATTATCATACCAACACCTTTAAGAAAGTTCACTGAAAATCAAGCAACTTTTAACGGCTCTGGCGACACCGTAGGGGCAACTATTGTTAATTTGACAGAAACTTATCCAGACATTAAGCAGCATTTGCTGGATGAAAGTGGTAAATTCAGAAACTTTGTGCGGGTTTTTATCGGCGACGAAGACATCAAGGCGCTGCAAAATGAAGCAACCGAGGTAACAAAAGATTCTGTCATCAGTATTGTGCCTGCCATTGCGGGGGGAAGTATTTAACATTATACAAGCGACAAGCAATAAGGTACAAGCAACAAGTTTGGGCAAGTAAAGTAAGGCTTGTGGCTTGCTGCTTGTGCCTTGAAGCTCAACAAAAGACACATGAAAAACATCACATTTAGCAAAGAAGAACTGGAACGTTACAGTCGACACCTGATCATTCCAGAGTTTAATATAGAAGGACAACGCAAACTCAAAGCCGCCAAAGTATTGGTGGTGGGCTCTGGGGGGCTGGGTAGCCCACTATTGCTCTACCTCACGGCAGCTGGTGTAGGTACTATAGGCATTGTAGATTTTGACGTGGTAGACGACTCTAACCTACAACGCCAAGTGTTGTTTTCGGTAAAAGATGTGGGCAGACCCAAGGTAGAGGCCGCCAAAGAACGTTTGCAAGGCTTGAACCCCCACATTAAGTTTAACTTGCACAACGAGCCACTTACCTCTCACAATGCCCTGGACATTGTCAAAGACTATGACCTGGTAGCCGATGGTACCGATAACTTCCCAACCCGTTATCTGGTAAACGATGCTTGTGTACTTTTGGGCAAAACCAATGTATATGCTTCTATTTTTAGGTTCGAGGGGCAACTCTCGGTGTTTAATTATACCGATAAAGACGGCAAGTTAGGCCCTAATTACCGCGATTTGTACCCCACTCCTCCCCCACCAGGCTTGGTACCCAGTTGTGCCGAAGGCGGCGTGATTGGCGTATTGCCAGGCATTTTGGGTAGCCTACAGGCAAACGAGGTGATCAAAGTAATAACTGGAGTAGGCGATCCCTTGTCAGGGCGATTGTTTTTGTACGATGCGGCCTCGTTTACTACCCGTACGCTCAAGATTTACCGCGACGAAAACAACCCCATCAATGGTAAAAATCCTACCCAAACCGAGTTGATTGATTACCAACAGTTTTGTGGCATTACCCCTGACGCAAAAGAAGAAAAGCAGGTAAAAAGCGTGACGGTAAAAGAACTACAACAGTTGCTGGATGACAAAGAAGAGGTACAGGTGATTGATGTACGCGAAGGCTACGAATATGAGATTGTAAACATCAATGCTGAGCTGATTCCACTAGGGCAAATAGAGGCTCAAGTAGATAAAATTGCTTCTGACAAAAAAGTGGTGGTGCATTGTCGCAGTGGCAAGCGTAGCACTGATGCTATAGAGTTGTTAGAGAAAAAGTATGGCTTTACCAACCTTTACAACCTCGAAGGGGGTATTCTTGCCTGGGCAGACGAAATAGATACTTCATTGCCAAAATATTAGTTTAAACTGCAAAAATACAATATGAAGACCATCAACCTTTAAGTGGGTTGGTGGTTTTTACATGATGGGTAATAAATTCTTGCTAAATTTACTAATCTTCTTAACACCACTCAATGTATATTGCAGAGCATTACAAAGTTTCCTTGTGGCATAAACAATTAATAAGACTCATGCTTTCTTTTAGCAAGACCAATAACTAATTGTATTAGACCAATGACAGCAATTGAAAAACAATAATCATATCCAACATTATTTATTGACAAAAGTATAAAACCTAGTATAAGTCCCACAACCAAAAAAAGTGCCCCAAAAACTATCCTAGTACTAGGTTTTTTGACTACAACTTCCTCTTCTCGTTGATTTACCCGCTTTATTGATGCTTGCTGAGTATGAATGGCAGCCAACGTTTTTTGTGCTTTCTCTTCAGAGTATCCGAATTTATCACCCAACTTATGAATTATTTCCTTGCTTGAAAAGGCATTATTAACCCAAAAAACGACTTTTGCTTGTACCTCTTCCTCTATTTCTGTCAAAAAAGATAAGCTATTTTGGTACTTTTGATCAAGGCAATATTGAGCCATTTTACTTAAAGCTATTTCTTCAGCCTCTCTTTCTGGTATGCCACTCAATTTCAAGTCTTGAACCAACTGACCATAAAGAGTATCTTCTGATGAATAAAGTTGATCAGCTTCCAACATCATTCCCAGTTCTCCTGAATGATAGCGGTGAATAAGTTCACCAGCTACTATTCGGTCACAGTTGAGGCTGGACATAACTTGTGTGACTATTTCATCGTGAGAGTATCCTGCGACCACCCACCGAGCTACAAGCATTAAATCACGCATATCCTTAGACTCTTCGTCTGATTTACCCATTGATATTTACTTAAAAAAACACATGCAATTGACAATGAGATAGCTATTTTCATTAGATATGAAACTTATCCCTACCCCTAAAATAGTGAAAAAATGGGGTCAAGAAATAAGCTACCAAAGTTTTCTTTATATAAGGCTTTCTTATTAAAAAAGGGTAAACCGATCGGGTTATAGAGACACAACCCTCCGGGGCAAGCCCAGAGCAGGCGAGACGGAAATGTAGTTATAAGAGGGTAAATCCTGATATACGCATTGGCGTCAACTTAACTTTTCAGCTGAAGGCTTTAAGTTACTAATAAACAACACCTTAATTTAAAAATAAAGAACTTTTAAAGTTACTTGATGTGCGTTAGGAACACACGCGGGACGCGTGCGCCAGCCTTGGGCTCCCAGTTGGTTCGTAGTTTCCTCATTCGTAATTCTTAATTAGGAGTGTATGAAGTTTTGTTATTTACTGATAATAAATGTTTTACAGAATCAAAACGAATTCAAATAAGGTCATTTATTCCTTTAAAAGACGTTTTATGCACTCAGGTTTTGCTCTTCGCATGGGCAACCACAAGGGATTGCCCCTACATTTAGCACCTTGATTTAGATATAAACCCCTGTATATCAAAGATTTTAAAAACTTCGTACAGTCGTAATTCGTAATTGACTAATTTCGTAATTTCACCATCCCTTTCAAATAATACAAAATTGACTGATATTAAGAGAAAACAGGTGAGGTTCTATTAAATATTTTGTTGGATTGTAATCGTTTATTTTATTTACTTGTATCTTTGAATATTAAAGTACATACATTATTTATTGAACGATGCAAGCGACGACTGAGACTAATATCACTGACCAGCAGGTGTTTGACCTGATAGGGGCAGAAAAAAAACGACAATTAGAGGGTATAGAACTGATTGCTTCTGAAAACCTGGTTTCTGAGCAGGTAATGAAGGCAATGGGTACTGTGCTGACCAACAAATATGCAGAAGGTTTGCCGGGCAAGCGTTATTATGGCGGTTGCGAGGTGGTAGACCAGATAGAGCAACTTGCCATTGACCGTGCCAAAGAGTTGTTTGGGGCAACCTGGGCAAACGTACAGCCTCACTCTGGCGCCCAAGCCAACGCAGCGGCATTTTTGGCCATGTTGAACCCAGGCGACAAGATTTTAGGTTTCGACCTATCGCACGGTGGCCACCTTACTCACGGCTCTACGGTAAACTTTTCGGGTAAAATATACCAACCTTCGTTTTATGGAGTAGAAAAAGAAACCGGGCTGATTGACTGGGACAAAGTAGAACAAACGGCCGTAAAAGAGCAGCCTAAGCTGATCATTTGTGGAGCTTCTGCCTATTCCCGCGATTGGGACTATGCGCGTTTGCGTGCCATTGCCGACAAAATAGGCGCTTTGTTATTGGCCGACGTGTCGCACCCCGCCGGGCTAATCGCCAAAGGTTTACTCAACGACCCATTGGAGCACTGCCATGTAGTAACTACTACCACCCACAAAACTTTGCGTGGTCCTCGTGGTGGTCTGATTATGATGCGCAATGATTTTGAAAATCCTTATGGCATTAAAACTCCTAAAGGCAAAACCCGCATGATGTCTTCATTGCTTGACTCTGGTGTTTTTCCGGGTACGCAGGGTGGTCCTTTAGAGCACGTCATTGCTGCCAAAGCTATAGCTTTTGGAGAAGCATTGAGCGATGGTTTCCAAACTTATATTGAGCAAGTGCGCAAAAATGCAGTAGCTATGGCAGATGCATTTGTAAAAAAAGGCTACAATATTATTTCAGGCGGTACCGACAACCACTTGATGTTGATTGACTTACGCTCAAAAGATTTGACCGGTAAAATTGCCGAAAACACGTTGATCAAAGCCGACATTACCATCAACAAAAATATGGTGCCTTTCGACGATAAGTCGCCATTTGTTACTTCGGGGATGCGTATAGGTACGCCTGCGGTTACTTCTCGTGGCTTGGTAGAGGCTGATATGGCTAAAATCGTTGATTTGATTGATACGGTTTTGATGAACCACGAAAATGAGTCTAAAATTGCAGAAGTAAAACAAGAAGTAAACAACTGGATGAACCAATACCCTTTGTTTACCTGGGGTGAGTAATAGTAACAAGCCATTAGGCACAAGTAGCAAGTGTTGACCTGCTTTGAACGGCAGGTTTAACCAAAAAAGTGGTTACTTGATTGTTTACCTACGGTGAGCTCGTCACAGCAAACTGCCCCGATGAATCGGGATTTATAAATAGGTTCGCTTCGCTGATTGTTATAATTGTTAAATGGTTGCGCAAAGCGGTGCATAAACTTTATAAACCCAAACCTTTTTACTTTTGATGAAGTTATAAATGAACTTGTTCAATGTCGAATTGTTAAAGATTTGTATAAATCGGTACTTATACATCGAGTTTTTATAACTTTGGCATGTAGAATAATCAATTCCATCCTTTTGTTGTTGTTTCAAAAGGATGGAATTGCTTAAGAGTAGTTAAAGAAACATACATAACGTAAGTTACAGTTTATAAAATTAGCGCTTTGACTGTACTCTTAATAGTCACTTGAAGCTCGTAACTTTTACCTTGTAGCTTAAATTATACATAACAGCCAACACCATGAGTAATAAACCACTGGATCAGATGGGGGACGATGAATTAGATGATCTGATCACCGGAAAAGAGGAAGAAACCACTACCGAAGTAGCTAAAGTGGAAGAAGAACCTGAGGAAGAAGAAGGGATGTCGTTTGTCGACCATCTCGAAGAGCTTCGCTGGCACCTTATCCGTGGTATTATTGCTGTAGCAGTGTTTACTATAGTAGCCTTTGTATCCAAAAAATTTGTCTATGGCGTATTGATACTGGGACCATCTAAAGCCGACTTTTGGACATTCAAAATGTTGTGTGCATTTGGCGAAATGATTGGTTCATCGGTACTTTGCTTTAAGTCGCTTGCCATTAAGTTTCAAAACGTCACCATGACGGGGCAGTTTATGATGCACATCACCTCGTCTATAGTCATTGGTATTATTTGCGCATTTCCTTATTTTTTCTGGGAAATTTGGCGTTTTATCAAGCCTGGTTTGTATAAAAAAGAACAGAAAGCAGCCCGTGGAGCTACTTTTTATGTAAGCTTCTTATTTATGACAGGCGTGTTATTTGGTTATTATATCATCGCTCCTTTGTCTATCAAGTTTTTGACAAGTTACCAACTGGACGCCAAAATTGAAAACATCATCACTATAGCCTCTTATGTGTCTATTCTGATGACCCTGGTACTCGCCTGTGGTATATTGTTTCAGTTGCCCGTAGTAGTATATTTCTTGGCAAAAGTAGGGCTCATCACTCCTACATTTTTGCGGGCCCATCGCCGTCATTCGGTGGTTATTATTCTGATTTTATCGGCAGTACTTACTCCCCCCGATATATTTAGTCAGGTGTTTATTGCTATGCCTTTATCTTTCCTTTACGAGGTGGGCATTTGGATAGCAGTGCGGGTAGAACGCCAACGCTTAAAAGAGCTTGCCGAAGAGGAAGAGAAAAAAACGGTCAAAGAAGAAGTAAAAGAAGGGTAGACTCCAAGAGTCAGTGAAAGTCAAAAATCCTGAAATTTCACAGAGAAATTTCAGGATTTTTAACTTATAGCTGACCTTTCGCAGGTTAAAAATTTGTTTAACAAAATATTATACCAATCTTCAAAAAAGCTAATAAAATACAATGATTCGAATATCTGTGAGCCGTTACTTCCCCGAATCAAGTTCGGGATCATGGATTTTCTATAGGTGAAAAAGTAACCAAAACCGAAGCCCCTTTGGGGCGAGCTCTGCCTTTTCGGCTAAACCCCACAGCTGTAGTTTGTTTTGCCTAAATCTGTTACACTACGCCGAACCGCAGGGCGAAGCCCAAGTTTTAAAATCCCGAACTTGATTCGGGGCTCTGCCTTTTCGGCTAAACAGCTCAAACTCGCCTCTGGCTCAAACAGTGATCTGTTTAGCTAAAGTAGAGCTCGGCGCAGCAGAGCTGCAGCCTCGGTTTTACGGCTTCGTTTCACAGATTCCCCGAATACAAGTTCGGGATTTTCAACTTAACGGCAACAAACTAAGGCTGAATCTAGCTGACGCACTCATAAACCCATACTGTAATTATTTTCAATTAAACAGAAAAATCACTGCGAAAGACCAGCTTATAGCTAATTGCTTATTGCTGCCTTGCCCCTAAACTGCCACCTCGCTCTCTACAAAATCGATGATCAACTTCATAGTTTGGGGGATGGCTTCCAGGTTGAGGGTATGACCAGCTTTGGGTATACGCTTCATATCACTCGTAGGAATATGGTCGGCTATTGCCTGATTGATGGCAGGAGTACACAAAATATCCTCTTCCCCTACAATTACCCTTACGGGAACTTTGATTTTAGCCAACTCCTTTCGGTAGTCGCCACTTTCGGCAGTTGCCTGCATCAATTTCATTAGGTTGGTAGTGGGCAGGTGTAAATCTCTTCTGCCATTTTTTATTACCTCTATGGGAATCAAAGGATTCTCAAAATAAGAACGCCCCAATACTGCGGGCAACATCACATCTAGCATCAATGGGTAGCCTCCAGATTGTAAAGCACTGAACCAAGACACGCCAAAGGCGTCGAACATGGGGGGCTTATGGGCAAAAGAAGCCATAATAACACTTTTGGTTACTGCCTGGGGGTAATTGACCAATAGCCGTAGACTCACTGCCCCACCATACGAAATGCCAATAAGATAAATGTTATCAAATTTGAGCGCATCTAACAGGTGTTTTACATCGTTTGCGTGGTCTTCAAATGAACGAGCCTCTGCCGGAGCATCAGATTGCCCCTGAAAGATGAGGTCAACCAGTACAATCCGGTAATTTGCTTTGAGCGAAGGCAGGTAACCGGTCCAGGCAATGGTAGACTGTGATAAGCCACCTAAAAAAACCAAAGTTTTGTCTGCATCAAGGTTGCCCTGTACTTCGTAGTACATTTTTGAGCCGTCGGGTAGGGTATGGAACACTAGTTTGTGGGAGTTTAACGTTGAAAAATAAGATATTTTAACGCTAATAAACTAAAAGACTTGCGATAAAGCAAAAAACTGCCACGACTTGAGTCTTGTCGCTGATCGATTTCGTATAGTTATAAAATTAATCACGTATAGTAACGGTTGAAAAATAAAATATCCATTTGGAGATAGAGATTTGCTGTCAAGTCATGGCGCTTTTAACGAAGCATTGATAGTGAAGATTATTCCCGAAATAGAAAAATCATTTTTTGTCCGTTACATAGTTGAATTTTTAAGCCGCTTATGAAGCAGACCATTTATTTTGTTTATTGTTTTTTTATAATAGCTTTCTCTACCCATGCCCAACAAGGAGCTTTTCGTTTTTCTGCCAATACCAGTGTCAAAGACTACCAGCCTGGCACGATCGTATACAAACTAAAACCTACAGCTACCCAAGCCCCTGCCTATGGGCGTAACCAGACCTTGAGCTACCAACAACCCCAGGTTTTGACCGAATTCAAGGCGGCTCAGCCAATTGAGAAATTTCCGCATGGATTGTTGCCTAAAACCACTGCCAACGATGATAAACTTGCCAAAAATGAATTGGCCAGCAATGGCCTGCAACAACTTTCGGGTATTTATACAGTGTTGGTACCTTTAAGTATAAACCTGGAACAGGCAATTAGCCAACTTAGACAAGACCCACGGGTAATTTATGCTGAACCAGTGTATACCAATTTTCGAGCGCTCAAAGGTAAACCCTCCACCAAGGCAGTGCTCAGCCCCAACGACCCAGAACTAAACAACCAATATTACCTGGACAAGGTAAAAGCCAAGCAAGCCTGGGATGTACAACAAGGAGCACCCTCGATGTTGATTGGAGTAGTTGATTTTGGTTTTGAGATTGACTTGACTATTCCGGCAGCACACGGCGATTTGACTAACAATTTTTTTGGGGCGATAGATGTTGGTAACGTATTTTCGAGTGATAATAACCTGACTTATAGTGGTACCCAAGACGCTCACGGTACTCAGGCATTGGGCATTACCTCGGCTACCCCCAACAATTCGCTCAATATAGCAGGCATAGGCTACAACTGTAAATACATTGCAGTAAAAGCAAGCGACGACACAGGGCAACTGACCAACCCTTTTGGGGGCGTACAAACAGCTGCCGCCAACGGAGCTAAAGTAATTAATATGTCTTGGGGGCGCCCGGGGCAAGCCAGTCGCTTTGAACGTGATTTTTTGACCGCAGTTGTAGAAAAATATGATGTGGTACTGGTAGCCGCTGCCGGGCAAGATATTGAAACCTTTACCACCGGAACAGAACGTTATTGGTACCCAGCTTCTTATGAAGGCATCGTACTGAGCGTGACGGGCTCCAATCAGACCGACGAAAAAATGGGCTCGGTTGATTTTAACGAAAAAGTAGGGCTGATTGCCCCCGGACAAAGTATAAGAACACTGACCAAGGGCAATACAGTAATTGATGCTGCCGGCACTTCGTTTTCGGCTCCTATAGTCACTGGTGCAGCAGCGTTGGTAAGGGTACAATACCCCAGCCTAAACGCAGCTCAGGTGATAGCCCGCCTACGCGCTACAGCAAATGCCAGTATGGTATACGATGTGGCTGCCAATAGTAGCTATACAGGCAAGTTGGGGTCGGGTATGGTAGACATACACAAGGCACTGACGGAGGTAAACCCCAAATTTGTTACTTTGTCTACCCATTCGTTCAAAGATCCGCTTGCCAAAGCAGGTACAAACGCCGAGTTGGTGTGTAGCTTCAAAAATCAACTCACGGCAACTGCCAACCTTCAGGTAGAATTGAGCACCACTTCGGCTTTTGTTAGCATTCATCAAAACACTGCTACACTAGGGGCATTAGGCACCTTGAACACTACCGATAACTTTGCCACTCCTTTTGGCTTGAGCATAGCGGCCAACACCCCTGCCAATACCAAAGCGTTTTTTACGCTTACCTTCAAAGATGGCGCTACTACCCTGCACACTTTGTCTTTTTACGAAACCCTCAATCCTACTTTTGCTTCGGGTAATCGTATGATCAACCTCACCGCCAATGAGCTAAAGCTTAGTATAAACGATGTAGGCAGACTCGGAATTTACGATGATCCTGGGGCTACTTTTAACCTGGGGCTCAATTACAAAGGGAAAATTATATTGAGTGAAGCGGGTTTGATGTTGGGCACAAGCAATAGCAAGGTATCGAGTCGGATAAAAACCACTGAAACTAATTTTAGTATTACCCGTGATGACAAGTTTACTTCTGCGCAATCGAGTATTCAGTATTTGATAAATAATGATACTTTGCAGGATGTGACCACAGTGTATGAAGACATCACCAACAACACAGAACGCATAAATATAGAAGTGCAACAACGCACCCGCGCCTGGAGGGGTACCAATAAAAACCACTTTATTATTGTAGAATACAAACTACGGAATGTAAGCGGCGCCATGATCGGCCATTTGTATGCAGGCATATTTGCCGATTGGAACATAGGCGACTTTCAGGATAATTCGGTGGCTTGGGAGGCCGATAGTAGCTTTGGTTATGTGCACAATGGCAGCACTTATGCTGGGATAAAGTTGCTTACTACCCAAAACCAAACGCCTACCTACCGTGCCATCAGCAATTCATCTGCCGCGCTCAATATTAGTGGTGACTTTACTACCTCCGAAAAGTTTACCGCCTTGTCGAACACTGATTTGAGTACCAACAATACCGCCAATAACGCTGACGTATCACATGTAGTAGGGGCACAACTGAGCAACCTTGCCCACAATGAAACCCGCACCGTGGCTTTTGCCTTGATGGTAGCCGATAACCTAAATGACCTTAAAACGGTGAGTTATAACGCGAAAAAGCAGTTTTTGATCGCCAAAACCGCCCCCTTGCCCAACCTTGGCAACCCCACGGTATGCCAAGGCAGCAGTATCTCTTTGACTCCATCTAATGGCACTACCTTTGAGTTTTACGCGGCGCCTCCCCCTGGCTTACCACTGCATACCGGGCGTTCGCTCAACGTCAACAATGTAAGTGTGACAGATACTTTTTATGTGGTAAACAAAGATTCTCTTGAAGCAAGTGCCACCAAACAGGTCATTGTAAATGTGGTTCAGCCTACCGCTAGTTTTACTCTATCGCAAGACACTATAGAGGTGAACGAAACGGTGGGTCTGAATGACTTAAGTACAGGCGCCAACCAATGGAACTGGGACTTTGGCAATGGACAAACTTTTAATGGCAATGCACCCTCAGCCCAAACCTATAGCACAGCAGGCACTTACCAGGTCAAGCTTACTACAACTTCTGCCGCTGGCTGTACTCATTCGCTTGTTAAACCTTTGGTAGTGCTAGATTGTAGCGGCAATACTGACGCTATAGTGACCCGTACCGATACTCTGGACATAGGTGGGGTAAATGATACGTTGAGCTTTAAAAATACAAATACAGCGGTAGTGGCTTACCAATGGGACTTTGGCAACGGCCATACTTCGGCAGAAGCCAACCCACTCCAGTTGTTTACTACAGTAGGCAATTACACGGTAAATCTTACTACCACCCACTCCAACGGATGTAAAACAATCTCTACCAAAAACCTCACTGTCATCAATAGTTTTACAGTAGGAGTAGCAGAGAGGCTCAAAAAACAAATAAAGCTGTATCCTAACCCCTCAGAGGGAATGTTTAGACTAGCTTTGCCTGCCTTACCTGCCAAAGCCCTGGTACGCCTGACCAATGTACATGGGCAGTTGTTGTACTACCAACAAACCCAGCACAAAGGAGCACAAACAATACAAGTCAACCAGCCTCACTTGCCCCCAGGCGTGTATATTTTGCAAATAAAATGGGGTGACGATGTATTGACCAAGCGAGTCATTATTCACGTCCGATAAATGGTATGTGCTGAATAACCAACATATTAGAATCCTGTTTGGCGAAGTAGCCAGGCAGGATTTTTTATGCATAAAAACTATGAAATATAACCATGGTAGAATAACTTGGCTTAGCGCTTGGTTAAACGTTACCTAATAGGCACTTTACGCGATTTTGCCCTTTTATGTTGTTCAACCGAACCTACCGAAAATTTAAACAAGCTCTTAGGAATTGTTCAAAAATAAATTTACACTCTGAGAGGTGATTTTTCGCCTTGATACTTCGTTATTTTTAGCCGTTGGCAGAGCTCGGCACAGCATAGCTGTAGCCATCGGTGATTGCCCGTAGCGCTGCTATGGGCGCAAAAAATAGCCTCGTCTCAAAACAAAACCTCTACCTCAAGAATGGTAATTTAATTTCTCACCATTCCTTATATTCTGGTGGTAGCACTTTTTTAAACATTATACTATGAAAAAACTACTGACAGTGAGCCTACTTATGCTATTAGTTACTTGGGCTAAAGCACAAAACACCCCCATTATTAGCCCTGTAAGTGCTCACAAAGTAAAGATTAGCGCACACTATCAAATACAGCTCAACGATGCACGCAACCAGGCATACTTGCTGCCCCAGCAAGAGCTGGGGCGCTGGCTCATAGCGGGTGTTTTGGCAAAAAAAATCACCCCTTATTACTATGCGCGCGCTACCCCAAAGCATACTGTCCGCACAATGACACCAGGGGCTTTTCGACAACGACTCAAGTACTATGACAGTGCAGTGGGTGACTCGGTAGAGGTAAGCCCTGCTGATATGCATTTAGTTGAATTGCAACTGATGATTGATACTGATGAATCACGAAGTAAACTCGATGAAAAAATTGAGTATTTGAGTATTTTTTATCTCAACCCTATCCAAAACAAAAGCCTGCCTATGGCTACTTTTGAATATACCCAGGTACGCAAATACCTCAAAAGAAGATTTAGAAAGTCGCTCCGTGCCCATTACTTTGAAGCACTGGAGGCTGTTTGGTACCCTGCCCTAAAAAAACGCCAGTTAATAGGCATGCATGAGGCACTTGAACGGCATTGGTATGCGGGCAAACTGATGTATAGTAATGCTGGACCGGGTAGTAGTCAGCGGGTAGCCTTGCCGCTTAACCATCTAATGTACGCTCAAGTATATGGCAAGCGAGTACCTCAATTTAACCCTGACACTGCTTTGCGGCTTAAGCCCTATTTTATGCCGGTGGGCAAACGAAAAGTGCGCACTACACTATGGCAGGCTCTAGACTTAAGGCAAGCCCCCAATAAAGCATACAATCAAGGGGCATACTCTTTGAGCGCAGCCTTGATCAAGGGGATTAGAGCAAAGAAAATACAAGCTTATTACCACACCAGTGCGCCTTTTATTCGCCGAAAGGCCAATAAGATGCAGGTAAAAGACTTTGAACAACACCTGACTTATATACAAGAAAATGACACGCTCAAGGTAAATATTGACAGTTTGTATTTGGTAGGAATGCACGGATTTTATACGCAATATACCCGCAAAAACAAAGTAAAAAGGCAAGTGCAGGTGCTTACCCTGATGATACCCCAAGGCGCTACTACCGAAGCCGCTTTTGGTAACTTAAGGGTGGCAAATGTGCCTTACAAGCAGGTAGTAAGGTATTTGAGAAAACTACAACGCAAACAGCCCACTGCTTATGCCTGGGTAAACAATTTTATAAAACGAAAATATCACACAACCCTTGTTCGGTTTTCGCACCCTCAGAATGATTACCTGAAAAACATTTTGCGACTAAAATTTCCCCAACTTTCTTTAGAAGAAATAGAACAAAAGTCTTTGCAGTTTGGTTTGGAGGTAGGCAAATTGCTCAACATAAAATAACGTACTTTTTCAATATTTTTAAGGTTGGTTTGTATCTATATACTAAAAAATAGCCTACTTTTGATAATCAATTAGATGGCAAATAATTAAGATAGTTATTTTTTTAATGATGCCTGTTGCAACAATTATCAAAAAACTACCTTAAATTACAAGTCAAGAAAAACTTTATAGGAATGATTATTTTTATTTTTTTAGCTACCCATTGGTACTTATCCTTGTTTTCACAAACCTTTTTCCTCCATCGTTATGCTGCTCACAAGATGTTTACGATGTCTAATTTCTGGGAAAAGTATTTTTACATTTTTGCCTACATTACGCAGGGATCGTCTTATATGAGCCCTTATGCCTACGGCGCTATGCACCGTTTGCACCATGCTTATGCAGATACTGAAAACGACCCTCACTCACCAGCTTACGATGCCAACCCTTTTGCAATGATGTGGCGGAGCAAAAATGTATACATGGACATTTACCAGAAACGCGTTGATCTGGAAGATCGATTTGTGAAAGACTTGCCTAAATGGCATTGGTTCGACAGTTGGGGCAACAATTGGATCAGTCGTGTTTTATGGGGACTGTCTTATATTGCTTTCTACGTAGTATTTGCTGAGTATTGGTGGATGTACTTATTCTTACCTATCCACTTTATTATGGGCCCCTTTCATGGAGTGATTATCAACTGGATTGCGCATAAGCATGGCTACCGTAACTTTGAGGTACAAGACACTGCCCATAATATTATGCCACTTGATGTATTTATGATGGGCGAAGGCTACCACAACAACCACCATGCCAACGGTAGTCGGGCCAACTTTGGGGTTAAATGGCACGAGATAGACCCTACTTTTGTGGTCATCAAAGTGCTCAATGCCTTGCATATTGTCAGGCTGGTGCCCGAAAAAGTAACCAAAGCACAAGAAAAACCAAAAGAAACGGTGGCAAGTTGATAAGACTTACAGAAGCTTGTCAAGGCCTAGAGGCAATTATAGCACTTTACAACGCTATAGTTGCCTTTTTTTGTAAAACAAAGTGGTGAAGTAACTTAAGTAATTACAAATCGGACAAAACCATTCATAACTGCTTAAGTCTACTCTTCTTGTTCTTTTGCACGTTTTACCTCCTCTATATAAGGCTCAATATGAATGAGTACATCGGCAAGTTCGGGTATTTTTGCTTTGAGAGTATCTTTGAGCTTATGGGCTATTTCGTGCCCCTGCCTCACCGTAATTTCAGCGTCTACAATGGTGTGTAAGTCTACATAAAACTTCAGCCCCATTTTCCTTATCAGGCATTTCTCGGTGTCCAGCACTCCTTCTACTTCTTGCGCTACTTCTCTTACTTGCTGCAGCACAGGATCGTACAAATGTTCGTCCATGACTTCGCCCAGGGCAGGTCTAAATATAAGGTAACTATTGTACAAAATAAGCCCAGAAGCAAATAGAGCTGCCCAGTCGTCAGCAGTTTCGTAGTTTTTACCCAACAACAAAGCCACCGAAATACCAATGAAAGCGGCCACTGAGGTAATGGCATCGCTGCGATGATGCCAGGCATCTGCCCTGAGCGAGGAGCTGTTAACTTCTTTTGCCTTGCGACTGGCGATGCGGTAGAGGGTTTCTTTGAAAGCAATGATGGCACCCAATACAATGAGGGTGTAAGGGCTGGGGAGTTGGTGGGGAGTATAAATATTGCGAATACTGCTATAGGCAATGACCACGGCAGAGCCTACCAGAAACAGCACTACAACAAAAGTAATGAGTGGCTCGGCACGTCCATGCCCATAAGGGTGATTCTCGTCGGCTGGACGATTGGCGTATTGCAGACCAAATAAAACCAGCAACGAAGCAAAAATATCGCTGGTAGACTCAATACCATCGGCAATGAGTGCATAAGAGTGCCCAAAATACCCGGTTACCCACTTAACAATTGCCAACAAAGTGTTGCCTGCTATGCTTAAATAAATGGTTTTGATAGCAACTTGTTCGTTGTTCATATATAGTGGGGTTATGGCTTACCTGTAAAGACAAATATTAAGCCTGAATATGACAGAAAACTACTTCGCTGTCCTGGCGACCCTTTACCTGCAAACTGATCAGGCTGGGGGTTTCGAGCACCAATACATCGCCTTGGTTTACTGTATGCTTTTCGTTGTTGATGTAAATACTCACCTTGCCCACATATACATACATAAAAAACCAACTGGAGGAGGTCTTAAGAGGGTAATCTATGATTTGACTTTTATCAATTGCCCACCCCTCAAGCGTACCTTGAGCATCGCCCATTGTCATTAAATTAAAATCGGTACATTGCCCCGTTGAAGTAGTTTTCCAACCTCCCTCAAAAACATCAGTGTCAAATTTATTTAACTGACTGGTGTGTTGACCTTCGTGGGTAAGGGTCATAGTGCCATCGAGCACCATTAGTGTCCGCGAAACATCAGGCAACGAGGTAAACTCAGAGGTTTCTGCTTGTACAGTAGCTGCACTTAGCCTAAAGCTAAAGTTGAGTTGATTGTAAACCGCTGTTCTGGGGTAAATAAAAAACTCGGTGGTAGTACCCCCTGCCCATTGAGTCTCGTGAAAACTTTCTGCAGTAAGAATGGTAGTGCTCATTGAACTATGCATTTTTGTTTTTCAATGTTAATCAAAATTCTTATTTCTGTCAAATTTACTAAAGTAGGATTTTTTAAAGCAGAAAAAAGCTTTTGTGCGTAAATTGTTCGCGACTCACTGGCAGAATGAGTAGTTTTTGAGTCTATAAACTTTTGCCAATGTTCGAATAGCTTAGCTGAGTCTTGGTCAACAGTACTTTAGAACAAAACCATTTTTCGAGCCACAGCAGCTACAAACACAAGAAAGTACCAATATGGATCAGTATAAGAGCAGCTACAACCTTTGGGCACTTTAAACAAAAAAACTTATCATGAAAACAAAGCCTCAATTAGATATTATGATATTGGCCGCGGGTAAAGCAAGCCGTATGGGACAAGCCAAGCAGTTGCTTAAACTCCAGGGACAAAGTTTACTGGAGATTTGTTTGGCAAAAGCTACTACCTTGCCCACCGCCTCGGTAGTAGTGGTATTGGGAGCATACCTTGCCCAAACCCAGCCGTTGGTGAGTACTTTTGGTAAAGGGGTACACGCGGTAGTAAACAAAGATTGGGAAAGTGGCATGGGAAGCTCTATTGCCACAGGCATGAACAAAATACTGGAGATAAACCCTTCGGCGAAAGCCACCATGGTTTTACTTGCCGACCAACCTTTGGTGAGTGCAGAAAAACTGCATGAGATGCTTGACTTATACCAGCAAAAAGCTCCTCCTATAATCACAAGCGCTTATAGCGGTACGTTTGGGGTACCTGCCATATTTGAACGCGCCATGTTTAAACACTTGTTACAGCTAAAAGGAAAAACTGGAGCAAAAAAGGTGATGAAGCAGCACTTAGATCAATTGACTTATTTTGATTTACCAATGGCTGCTTTTGACGCTGATACCCCCAAAGATTTTGAGCAAATCAAGGCGATGATTATGGATAACGGAGGCTAATTAATAAAATGACATTTTTTTCTATCAGTAACCTGCGACTAAAGAAGTTTTGTAGCTTTACTTAGCCTCACAATATGTTGTTTACCATAAGCTAACTCACCTATTCTTTTTTGAACTTACCTGTGTCTTCTCTATATTGGGTGCTGGTATTTACACAATTGCAACTTGAATGACCATCAAAAAATCAATGAAACACTTCAATTACACTTTTATATGCCTGCTTTGGGGAATAATCACTGCATTTACAGCTTGCCAACCTGCCAATAAACCAGGCACGCCGGACACTCAAACACCCCAATCAAATAAAGACCAAGCAACTGGATTGCTACAGTATGTTCGCCCTTTGGTGGGCACCAAAAACATGGGGCATACCTTTCCAGGAGCTACTGCACCTTTTGGCATGGTACAGTTGAGCCCTGAAACCAACATACAGCCTTACCTACAGCCTGATGGTAAGTACAACCGCGAGGCTTATCGTTATTGCTCTGGTTATCAGTACGCAGACTCTACCATTTTTGGCTTTGCTCATACGCATTTCAGCGGCACAGGTCACTCAGATTTGGGCGATTTTTTGGTGATGCCTACTACTGGAGCATTGCACCTAGAGCCAGGCAAAACAGACAGCGGCAAGGTAACACCAGGTTGGCACTCGCGGTTTTCACACGCTACCGAAAAAGCCGAACCAGGCTATTATACGGTGCAATTAGACAATTACAACATCAAGGCAGAACTCACGGCAAGTGAGCGGGTGGGTTTTCACCAATATACTTTCCCTAAGAGCGACAGTGCACATATTATTCTTGACTTGGTGTACAATATTTACAACTTTCCCGATAAAAATGTGTGGACTTTTGTGCGGGTAGAAAACGATTCTACTGTGACAGGCTACCGCCAAACTACGGGCTGGGCACGCAACAAGAAGTTGTATTTTGCTATGCAGTTTTCTAAGCCTTTTAAGAGCTATGGACACAAAAAATATGATCGTAAACAATATGGAGGTTTTTATCGCAGGTTTAACGAAGAAGAGAATTTTCCGGAAATGGCAGGGCGCAACCTAAGGGCATACTTTAACTTTGAAACCCAAGCCAACGAAAAAATCAAGGTAAAGTTTGCTTTGTCAGCAACAGGTACCCAAGGGGCACTCAAAAACATCAAAGTGGAATTGCTTCACTGGGATTTTGACAAAGCTAAAGCCGAAACTCAGGAAAAATGGAACGAGGAATTGGGCAAGGTTCAAGTAGAAATGCTGACTCCTGCCGATAAAGAAACTTTTTATACGGCGATGTACCACACCATGCTTAGTCCAGTGGTTTTTGAAGATATAGATGGGGCTTATATGGGGCTCGACCAGGAAATACACCGATCGAGAGATTTTACCAATTATACCATTTTTTCGCTGTGGGACACCTACCGGGCTTTGCACCCTTTGTTTAATATTTTGCACCCTCAACGCAACAATGACATGATCAAGTCAATGTTGGCGCATTATGAGCAAAGTGTACACCGAATGCTGCCCATCTGGAGCCATTATGGCAATGAAAACTGGTGTATGATTGGCTACCATGCTACCTCGGTCATAGCAGACGCTATAGCTAAAAAGGTGGGCGACTTTGACAAAAAACTTGCCTTGGAAGCTTGTATAAGCACCTCTACCCGCACATATTTTGATGGAATAGGTGACTATATGAAGCTCCATTATGTTCCTGAAGATAAAAGTAGTTCGTCGGTGTCGAAAACTCTGGAGTATGCCTACAACGACTGGTGCATAGCTCAGGTAGCGCAAGCAGCAAAAGATACCGCTACGGCTGTACGTTACCTGCAACGTTCGAAAAACTACCAAAACGTATATGATCCTAAGGTGGGTTTTATGCGTCCCAAACTGGCCAACGGCGAATGGAAATCAGCGTTTGACCCAATGGACACTCACGGGCAAGGTTTTATTGAGGGCAACGCCTGGAACTATGGGTTGTATGTACCTCATAAAATTGACCAGATGATAGAAATGATGGGTGGCAAAGACAAATTCAGCCAACGACTTGATTCGTTGTTTACTATGCCCATAGATGACAAGTACATTGCAAAAAATGAAGACATTACCCGCGACGGAATCATTGGCAACTATGTACACGGCAACGAGCCCGGACACCATATTCCTTATTTGTATAACTGGACTAATCAGCCTTGGAAAACACAGGCAAGGGTGCGTAATATTATGCGTACCATGTATAGCAATGAAGTAGATGGCTTATGTGGCAACGACGATGCCGGGCAAATGTCTGCCTGGTATGTATTTAGCTCGCTGGGGTTTTATCCGGTATGTCCGGGATCTGACCAATACGCTATTGGTAGTCCCTTAGTAAAAAAAGCTACTTTACAACTGGAAAATGGGAAGCAACTGGTCATTGTGGCCGAAAACCAAAGTGCCGAGAATGTATATGTACAAGGGGTAAAAGTGAATGATCAAAAGATCAAGCGCAACTACCTGACCCATAGTGATATTGTAAACGGGGGGAAAATTGTATTTACCATGGGCAAGCAGCCTAAACTAAATTGATGGTACTTAGCCATTTTTTGCTAATTTCCGAAAAACTGAAGGAGTGGTTTGGGTGTTTTTTTTGAAGGCGGTATTAAATGCTGACAAGGAATTGAAACCGCTCTCGTAGGCTATGCTGGCAATGGTATGTTGGTGGTATTGGGCATCGCGAAGCAGTACCTGGGCTTGACCAATACGATAGGTGTTGATAAAGTCAGAAAAGTTTTGTTGACGTTGTTCGTTGATTACCTGTGATACGGTACGAGGAGCCAAATGGAGTTTCTTTGCTACCTTATCGAGGGTAAGCCCTGGGTCTAAAAAGGGTTGTTCAGAATCGAAAAACGCAAGAATCTGTTCCAGCAAGTCTTGCGATTTGTCTTGAGCAATTTTAGAGTTTTTATATTTTTCCGGAGCAGGTATTGCTACAAACAGGCTATTGCGCTTGAGCGCCACATAAATAAGCCCATATACCACTATGGAGTACATCAAAGCACCCGTGATATAATAGGGCAATACCCTGATATAATGCAAAGTATAAGACAACCAAACCAAGAATATACCCAAGGCAAGGTTACGGACCCAACGAAGCTCATGTGGATGCAGTGACGATGATTGGAGGGCTTGATGCCAACGTCCAAATGAAAGAACAAGGTATATAAAAAACTGGAGCAGTATAAAACGATAAGGGGCAAAAGCAGTATGATTGGAAACGTAAGCAGCAATGAGGGCATAGATAAAAAAAGGCACAAAATGTAGTAAATAAACACTCCTCCAGCGAAAGCCCTGTTGTTCGATAAATGACCTTACGTATAGATACAAGGCAGGACCTATGGCAAGTTTGGCGCCCAGCCCAAAGTTGCGGATATGATCGGGCAAATCGTCGGAAAAGTAGAGCAAAACAGACTTGCCAATGCGTAGGGCAAGGGCAAAAATAAGGATAGATAAGAGTCGGTTGGCTAGTTTGCGTTCGCCTTGGATAGTAAGTAGGTATAACCCAAAAAAAACACTTTCTAACACTCCCAAACTGCTCAATACCAGCAATATTTCTCTGTACTTTTCCATGGTGTAAAATTAAGCCACCTACACAACATAAGCAAAAAGCCTGGAAGTTATCAGTCAATACTCAGATTTGCTTTTTCTTTGAGCTTTGATTGGCTTTTAGCCTTTAGCTTTTTTTTGGCTGTTTGTAGGGAGCTTTTAGCCTTTAGCCTTTTCTTGAGCTATGATGAGCTTTTAGCCTTTAGCTTTTTTTTGGCTGTTTTTAGGGAGCTTTTAGCTTTTTCTTGAGCTATGATGAGCTTTAGCCTTTAGCTACGATGAGCCTTTAGCTTTTAGCCTTTGTTTAACTGTTTGTATGGAGCCTTTAGCCTTAAATTATCATATTTGCGAATTAGTTAGAAGTTGGCAACCCATAGTTTTGACTGCGCTTCGCGCCCATTCGTAATTGAAAAACTCGTAATTAGCTTACGCAGAGCTCCCTTCGGTCGGTTCGTAATTGTTTAACTCATAATTAGCTTTTAGCTTCACAGAGCTCCCTACCATTGGCATTTATAACTTTTTAGTAGTAAGTTTGTTATTCACAATACTCCAACGCTTTTTATGTCTATTAGGTCAAATGAGCCAAACAATATGCATTCTTACCTCATGAAAGAGGGGTTTGGGGCTTTTGGGCAAACAAGCTAAAAAATGAATAGTACTACCCTGAAGTATATAACTTACTATTTTTCAATGTACTTACAGGTGCTTATACTCGCAAAACGGCTATCGACCATCGACGGAGAGCCGTGGACTATTGTATTCATACATTGCCACTAAAATTATGAGTCTGGAACAAGATTTTAAAGACGCAGCCGAAAAAAAGGCTTTCGATATACGACATAGAAACACGATTAGTTTTAATATGGGTCGCTACCATACCTCGGTAGACAAAGGGTTGACTCAATACGACGATCACGACCTGGCACGCAGCCGGGCTGCTTACATAAAAACCCAGACCATAGACAGTCTGGATACTCACTTGCTTGAGTTTGAAAAAAACTTTACTGCCAAAGGAGGAAAGGTAATTTGGGCAGAAAACCACCAACAAGCCCTGCAGGAAATCGACAAGATTTTTAAGGCAAACGAGGCCAAAATGGTGGTAAAGTCTAAGTCGATGACTACCGAAGAAATTCATTTGAATGAGTTTTTGGAAAAAAACCATGTAGAAGTAGTAGAAACTGATCTGGGCGAATACATTGTACAACTTGCCGGGCAAAAACCT
This sequence comes from Microscilla marina ATCC 23134, assembly GCF_000169175.1. Classification (NCBI taxonomy): domain Bacteria; kingdom Pseudomonadati; phylum Bacteroidota; class Cytophagia; order Cytophagales; family Microscillaceae; genus Microscilla; species Microscilla marina. The sequence goes on along the minus strand of NZ_AAWS01000047.1, from coordinate 44,739 downwards.
TATCATATTGTAACGCCTGCCATGCACCTGTCCAAAGAAGATATTTCTGATATATTTCACGCCAAACTGCACACCCCCAAAACCGATGACGCGGTAGAACTTACCCTCACAGCCCGACGACTGTTGCGCGAAAAGTACACCGAGGCAGAGATTGGTATTACTGGGGGCAATTTCCTGGTGGCTGATGTGGGTGGAGTAGCCATTACCGAAAACGAAGGCAACGCTCGTTTATCGGTTACTTTTCCTAAGGTGCACATAGCCATTGTGGGCATAGAGAAAGTGATACCTACTATGCAAGACCTCGACTTGTTTTGGTCGTTGCTCTCTACGAGTGGTACTGGGCAACGCCTGACGGTGTATAATAGCATTGTGAGCGGACCTCGTCAAGAAGATGAAACCGACGGCCCGGACGAAATGTATGTGGTATTGCTGGACAATGGACGAACCAAACTGCTGGCTGACGCCGAGAAACGCCAGGGCTTAAATTGTATCCGCTGTGGGGCTTGCCTGAACGCTTGCCCGGTATACAAAAACATTGGAGGGCACACCTATAATACTACTTACAGTGGCCCTATTGGGTCAATCATCACGCCTAACCTTGCCGGAATGGAAAAATTCAAACATTTGAGTTATGCCAGTTCGTTGTGCGGGGCTTGTGCTTCAGTGTGCCCGGTAAAAATAGACATTCCCAAACAGTTGTTACTCAATAGGCACGAAAGTACCAAGCAAAAACTAGCGCCCCGCAGCGAGCGTATTAGCTTTAGGCTTTGGAAGATAGGAATGAAAAAACGCAGTCGGATGAACCTGGGCAGTGCTCACATGAAAAATGCCTTTTTTAGGCGCTTTTTCAAAAAGACCTGGGGCAAGCGTCGCGAAGACATAGAAGTAGCCCCTAAGTCATTTAACCAACTCTGGAAAGAACGACAAAAAGATTTGGCAAAAGCCACTAAAAAAGAGGCGAAGCAAACGAAGAAGAAGTAGGTTAGTCGGGAGTCAGTAGCTTCTACAACTGTTAGCCTTTAAAGCCTGTTACCAGTTTTATAGCACGTTGATTTTTAGTGGGGTTTATAAGTTACATACTTACTTAAGAAACAGCATTGGCGCGCTTTAGCCGATAGCAAAATACCCCGTTCAATTTTATTTTGAGCGGGGTGTTTTTAGTTGGTCACCTTACTATTATTAACAGCCCTTTGTCTACTAGGCGTTGTACTTCGGGAGGCAAATTGTAAACAATAGATACTCTCACGTGAAAGTTACTATCTGAAAGAAAAATTAAACACAAAGATGCCCAGTACAGTTTTTTTTAAGAGAAAGTGAACTTTCCAGTATTCATCAATTTTAGTCTAGAGAAGTTACCTACTTAATTGATCCTTCAGTTTTTTTATCAATTCATCTCGTTTTTTTGGAGATTTATACTTATTTAAAAACAATGGGATTTTTTTGATCCGAGCGATAAGGAATGCAGCATAATCTTTTACTCTAAACCTGAAATAGTAAGCATCTCGACGAGAATAAATAATACAATTATCATCTAACAAACCAGTGAGTTCTGGGATGATGATTTTTCCTAGTTGCATCACTCGTGCGCCAGGACCAAGTCCAACATGACCACTGGCAATGAATGCCCAAGAATTGCCAGAACTGTAAAACCATTGAGGATAATAACCTGTCATTTTCAATGCTTTGGCATATAAGCGAGCAAGTTCTCGTTTCGCTTGTTTGTCAAAGGCAGTAAGCTTAAGTTGACGATTTTCGATGATTAAGTCTACATAAAGTTTTATTTGATCATCAATTTCTGGGTGAGTAATAATTGTTAATAGAGTTTTATTATGTTTTTTCCACAAGCTATCCTTTATTGACTTTGACAAATCATTCTCATGTTTTTTTTTAATAATAAAGTCAGCCAATAGCTCTTCTTTTGACTTTAGAAGTATTTTTGGCAGTGTTTTTTTTAGTTGAAGAATTAATAAATCCCTCTTTGCAAAAGATTTGTACTTTCCTAAAAGAAGTGGATTTCCTTGTAGATGGCTTATATAATATGCTGCATAGTCTTTGACTCGTACCTTTAAATTTCTGCGGGTATAAGAAGAGTTCAATTGAATCAGGCAATCATTGTCTAACAAAGGATATAATGCTTTTATCATTGTTTTACCAAGTTGCCCAATTCGCGCTCCTGGGCCAGGCCATAGAAAGCGCTCATTAATATATCCCCAAGACCCAAATTCATAGTTGTTAATCATAACCCAAGGCTCTTGACAAGCTCTATGTAATGCTTTAGCATAGAGTTCAGAGAGTATCTCCTTCATTTTTTTTGTAAGGTATGATGTGCCATGCAGTTTGTTTGAGATTTTTAAGTCAATGTACAATTTAGCCTGATCGCTAATTTTAGGATGTACAATAATTTTTAATAAATCACGATTTATAGAATATCCATTCCAAATACTATCAGGAGAAAAAACAAAGCCATGATCTTTATATTCTTTTATATAGCCTGCTATTTTTTTACTATTGTATTGAGCAGTAGCTATAGTAGAGAAAGCCCCAAGGTTTACAAGAACTAAAAATAAAATTAATTGTCGTTGCATCATTTTTTCTTTTGTTGATTGCGCCAAGCAGTACGCTCATCTAGTAATAATGTGGTTGCATTAATAAATCTACTTTTACCTGTGTGTTCCCCATCTACTATTTCAACGCGCATTTGATTTGGATTAACATTTGGATTTCTACTGTATTTTCTTTTGAAAAAGTTACTATGATTTAAAATCCTGAAACGGGTACCCTTATCAAGAGTAGCCAAAAGCGAAGCTCCTCTTTTTTTTAGATTGCTCATTAGTCTTACGTTATTTTGATTCAATACTTTGACATCCATTATGGGCAAGTTGATGGTATTGTATTCTATTTCCTTGTCTCCCTCTAAATCCATAGCTTTTGATTTATTCCAGATTTCAGAAGCTTTGAAAAATGAATGAACGGGGTGTTTTGTTTCCATCTAGCTTGAGAAAACTCAACACCGCCTCATCACAAGTTTATTGTGTTTGATAAACCGCTGTAGAATTTAGGCGATACGTTTTTTTAGCCTTGTTAATTTAATAAATCACCCACAGAAAGAGAGCAAAAACACTCGGTTTTAAATAGTACTTTGGCAAGGGGACATAGCGTTTTGACCATGTATAGTATTAAGATAATATGAAGAATGGGAGATTGTGCAGATTTAGCCAAAATAAGGTTGTATTTTTGTGGCACAGAAGAACGAAAAACTGATACATAAAGTATATAAATTAATTGACCAATGTTGTCACACTTCAATACTATAAGAGCCAAGATGCTTGCCTCTTTCTTTTTCTTTTTGGTCATTATCCTGTTTATTTCTTTAATAAATATATGGTTTGATATAAAAGAAGCACGAATAAACGCCCTGCTGGATAAGCTTGCCGAGGTAAATAGAGACATGCAAGCGACTAATAAGTTGGAAAAAGGGTTTTATGAAAACGAAACCATCAACCCCCTGTTCTACAAAACAGGACAAAGCACCTACCTGGCTGGTCACCGCAAAACCATTGAACATATTCGCCACAACCTTGACACCCTCAAGCGCACCCAAGGCTTATACGCTGGAAGCAGGGTTGACTCGCTCACTCGCTTGTTTAATCAATATGAGGTATTGTTTGAAAAAATAGTGAAGGAAACCAAGTATCGGGGGTTTAAAGACTACGGACTGGTAGGCAAAATGCGCAAACACATTCATTATATAGAAGCCCACCAACAACCGCTCGACCTTGCCAAAATATTGATGATACGCCGTCATGAAAAGGATTTTATCATTAGGCGTGACCTGCGTTATACCACAAAAATGGATACTGCTGTGCAACTGCTCAAGGCAGATATTGAGCAAAACATCGCACAACGTAACCAGCGCCAGGAGTTATTGGTGGCGCTCAACAATTACGCCCATACTTTTGAAGAATTGGTAAAAACCGATCAGGTCATTGGTTTAAATGACAAAACAGGCATTAAAGTAAGGTTGATAGAGGTTTCGGGAGCGTTGGATCAGGTGATATTGAATTTTAACCAACACATTCGCGCCCGTGCCAAGGTGCTCAAAAGCCAAAATAAGTGGTTGCTGTCTACAGTAATGATGCTGGGCGTGGGAGTGATGGTGTTTTTGGCGTTCTTTCTTACCCGCATTTTGAGCCGCCCCATTCATCGTTTGTCGCGCTCTATCCATACCATTATTCAAAATGATTTCTCGAAAGAGGTAGCCTTTGAGAAGGTAAAAACCAACGACGAGATAGGGCGTTTGTCGAAAGACTTTCACTTGATGCTAAAAAAGATGCATTCCAGCATTGATAAGGTCAAAAAAAGTTCGGAAGAAATTAAGCGTAAGCGCGACTTGTTGTTGAACAGCATTAACTACGCCCGCAAAATTCAGGGAGCTATTTTGCCCACCGAAGAGGAAATACAAGCCTATTTTCCCGAAAACTTTGTCATTTACTCACCTATGCACGTGGTTTCGGGCGATTTTTACTGGATAGGCAAACGCAAGAAAAAGTTGTTTTTGGCGGTAGTAGATTGCACTGGGCACGGGGTGCCAGGTGGTTTTATGAGTATGATTGGTACTATTTTACTCAACGAAATCATTATTCAACACAAAACCTTTGCTCCAGCACAAGTACTGGAACAACTCGACAAAGAAATACACCTCGCCTTGCGTCAAGACCAAAACCTAAACAACGACGGCATGGACTTGAGCCTGTTGATGATAGAAAAGGCAGCGGAAGAGGCTGACAAAGATTTGCCCGAAAACCTGGAAAATATGGCGGTATTGCTAGAGCAAGTACAGCAAAACCTTCCCCAAAACTCTTTTAAGGTTACTTTTGCTGGTGCCAAAAACTCGCTTTTTTATGTCCAGGAGAATGAACTACGCGAAATTAAAGGAACCCGGCGCTCTATAGGAGGACGCAAGCCTTTGCATAAAGATGCTTTTCAAGACCACGAACTATTGCTTGAACCAGGAACCAATCTTTATTTTACTACCGATGGTTTGCTTGACCAACACAACCAGGCACGTAAAAAATACACTAAAAAACGTTTTGTGAAGGTAATAGATAGCCACAAAGAAAAAACAATGCTAGAGCAACAAGAGGCACTCCAAAGCGATATGTATGAGCACATGGGTACCGAACCCCAACGGGACGATATTACCGTGCTGGGGATTAGCCTTTAAGCAGAATGTTTAACCCAGAAAGCCGTTATCTGGTTGCCTACATCTGCCCAAGTATCGAGGGTTGAAAAAGCCTCACTTTAGGCTCTTTTAGTATTTTTTCATGAAAAAATCGTGAAAGTGGTTTAAAAATCATCCTAATTCAGCTTTTTTACGTATACGACTTGCATTTTTTTTAGTATAAATATTACGAGCATGCCTGAAGAGGGCATAATCAGCTTTTGAGCGAGCCCGACAACAAATAGCTCAAGGTTTATTTAAATATCACCAAAGGCGTTATACCCCTATAAGCTCTTCATAATCAACTGTATACACTTACTCTAATATTTGCCTTACGCGACCAGTGGCAAGCCCATCATTGTTTTACCCACTCGGATAAACCCCTTGTTTATATTGAACTTCAGCCAGCCATTGTGTAATAATTTGGTTTATATATTACAAGAAAAAGTCTTTTTGTCCAATTCTCAAGTAGTAAATAGAAGGTCACATATCCTGATAAAAACCCATGAAGAGTGTAAATTTGTATGTATTTTATACAAATAAGCACTTTCATGCCTTCAGTCAAACCAGCTTCAACGAACTATTTTATCAGGTTTCAAATACAATAATACATCAATTCAAAAGCAAGGGCAATTCCTAACAAAGTTCCTTTCTATTCAGTGTACAAAAACTACAAAGTCAAATATGTTTAAAATCGCTAAACTTAGTTTATTATTATTTATCACAAGTAGCTTACTCTATAGTTGTTCTTTATTCGAAAAAGAGTTTATTCTCCCCGTACCTATAGCTGCCGAAGCAGAAAATATAGGGGTGATTGGGTTTACAGCACAATGGAACAAAGTTACTGGTGCAGGCAGTTACGAAATAGACCTGGCACTTGACGAAGATTTCAGTCAGTTTGTAGACGGCTATCAGGCAAAAAAAATTGTAGAAGCAGGACTCACCATTGATAATTTAGAAGCCAACACTACTTATTATTACCGGGTAAGGGCCAACATATCCAGTCAAATCTCTCAAAACTCCAATGCAATAGCCGTCACTACCGAGGCATTAGACCACCCCACAGTATACCCTGCTACTGAGGTTTCGGCCACTGGCTTTAGGGTACACTGGAAAAAAATGCCCATTGTAACCGCTTATTTGCTGGATGTAGCACTTGACGAAGCTTTTACAAAATTTATTGATGGCTACCAAGGGCACGAAGTAGCAGCTGATACTCATTTACTGATAAGCAATGTCACTGTAAACAAGCAATATTTTTATAGAGTAAGGGTGAAACAATCTAATTCATTGTCTGATTATTCTAATACTACATCAGTGTTTACTACTACTTTGCCCAGTCCCGAATCTTTGCCTGCCTCCGAGATAGAATATACAAGTTTTGTAGCCAATTGGAAGGCAATGCCTGAAGCTGATTCTTATCAATTAGATGTAGCCACTGACCCATTGTTTGAAAGCATCTTGCCCAAATACAACAACTTGAACTTGACCGCCAATCGCTTAGTGATCATTAACCTTGACGCCAACCAAACATACTATTACCGGGTAAGGGCGCTTAACAGCGAAACCAGGTCTAATTACTCAAAGGTAATTACAGTAAATACCAGCAACCTGGCTGCTCCGGTGGCCACTGCTGCCAACAATATAGAAAGCGGAGGGTTTAGAGCCAACTGGCAAACAGTGACCAATGCTTCGTCGTACTTGTTGGATGTGGCACTTGATCCAGGATTTAGCCAAATATTGCCAGCGTACAACAACCTGGCGGTGATCGACAATTATATAGACGTAACTTCGCTCAACGCCAGTACTACATATTATTACCGGGTAAGGGCACAAGGGCTCAACGCAGTGTCTGACAACTCAAATGTGATTACAGCCAACACTGGTTTATTGCCCGCCCCTGTAGCCAATGCCGCCAGCAGCCAAAAGGCATTTGAGTTTACCGCCAACTGGGCAGCACAGGCCGATATTACGGTATACTTATTAGACGTAGCCACTGATGCTTCTTTTACTAATTTTGTAGCAGGATATCAAAACAAAGAGGTGACTGGCACCTCGCATACAATAGGAGGTTTAGATTTTAAAACGACCTACTATTACCGCTTACGCGCTCAACGTTTTGGCAAAGAATCGGCTTACTCCAATGTGGTAGAAGTAAGCCCGTGCATTGGCAATACTTGTAAGCTTGCCAAGATAGACTACTTTACGGGTAGTTCTACCAGCAACCGAAGTCAAACTTTTAGTTATGATGCACAAAACCGCTTGTCAGAGATTCACTACCATAACAGAAGCGCTGATGTCAGGTTTCGGGTTGATTATAACGCAGACGGCACCATCAAAAGCGTAAACCAGCATTATAATGGTAGCCTGCTTACACAGCATATTTATACATACAGTGGTGGGCTGCTTCAATCTATAGAGCAACAAAATAGCGCTGGGACATTTATGGAATTATGGGAATTTGGGTATGATGCACAAGGACAACGTAACTCATGGATTATCTATGGCAACCCGACAAAAACTTCGGTAGAAGCTAATTTTACTTATATAAGGGATGCCGAAGGTAATGTAATTACCGTAAACAGGTTTGGGAGTTCATTTAGAACATACAATTATATAGGTGGCTTAAGCCCGTTGGCTTTGTTTAACCCTGACTTATGCTTTTTTATAGGTACCAATCGTGACCAATGGACCAATGAAGCATCATGGCCGGAAGACAATGAATTTAGAGGTTTTTTACCGATTCATAATATCCAAAGCGAATCCATCTATAGTAGTACCGAAGTATTTATATTTAGCCTCAATAGCAAAGATGTAGCAGAAAACCAACAAGGGTATTTCTCGGCAACTTATACTATGCAGGGTTGTGGTTTCTAATGAACATTGACCCTATCAATATTAACAAAAAATGGAAGCAACTCACCTTGCTTCCATTTTTTGTTTCTTAGCCATCCCTTTTTGTTCCTTTCGGTCCAGTACCCTTCCCTTACTCAGTATTTTTTACGGCAATAATTTCAGCAGCAATGCTAATGGCAATCTCTGCGGGGGTTTTGCTGCGAATAGGTATGCCTATAGGCGTGTGTACTTTTTTGATTTGCTCTTCGGGGAAACCATCTTTTCTCAAATTTGCCAACAACTGGTCTATCTTAGCCTGGCTACCCATCAGCCCCAGGTACTTCAGGGGCTTGCCCAACAACTGCCGAATAGCTATATCATCGCTGCGGTAGCCAAAGGTCATGACCACTGCATAGTGGTTTGCTCCGGCTGGAATAGCTTCGCCCAATTGGTCGTAAGGTAGTACCCGCTTGTAATGAGCATAATGATTTGCCTCCATTGTATTCAAACCGGGGCGATTGTCGTAAATATGAATACGAAAATCGAGGTTTGCCATTACCTGAGAAAACGCCAGCCCTACATGCCCCCCTCCTACTATGTATACATTGTTTTGCACCCCAATTTGTTCTGCAAAGCTCCACTCCTGGTGAGTAGCCTCAAAGTACTGATAACGTGGCAAGGCGGGGGCTTTCGTCTGAAACCCCAATCCCTGGGGCGACAGTTTCAACAGCCCTGAGGCTGCATTGAGCACTTGTTGGACCACTGGCAAATCTTTAGACACCAAGGGGATAAAAGCAATTGTTTGTTCGCCTGAGCATATCATCCCCGACTGGTCTTTTTGTTCGCTTTTGCGGTGTACCTGCCGCTTGAGCTGTACCTCGTATGGCTGCTTTTGCAGCAAATCACGCGCCCACTCTACAAGCTTGTGCTCCATAATGCCCCCACCTATAGAGCCTTGCAGGGCTTTTTGCGTTACCGCAATGCTAAACCCTTGCCTGCCTGGGCTACTTCCCTTGCTTTCTACTACATACAGCAGCATTACTGGGGTGTATTGCTCTAGTTGTGTATTGATAAACTGCCAAATGTTCATGGGGTGTCATTTAATTTCAACCGTTACTCAGCGACCAGTGTTTTTGCCCGGTTGTCGGGGTTAATTGAATATTTCCTGTTTAATATCATATTTGCAAATATAATAAAAACACAAACCCTGCCGTAGGAGTTTTGGGTCACTTATTGAAAAAACAGCTCGCTCAAAGCATAATATACTGCCATAAGCCCCGAAAATATAGCACTTGCCAAAAAACGCCACTGCAACGGTATTTTGTTTTGGATCACATAATTGGCCACTATCGATACGGGTATATTGACTATGAACGACCAAAAAGCAATGCCAAGCAAATGCCCCCCTACCAAGTGAGCATTCCCGCTCACCAGCTTGATAAGCACCAGGTGTCGGGCAATCCACAAGGGGTTAAAGTAGAGCAAAGCGAGCGCGGTGCGTTGAAACGACGCCTTCAGGCTGGAATCGTTGCCTACCTTGCGGGCGATCCAACGAAAATAATTAGGAATTTCAAAAGCATACAAAGTTGCCCCCACCAGCATCATCCCCAACAGGCGTAGCCAGGCAAACTCTCCTAAAATAAATGCCGCTATACAATCGCCCAAGGCATACACTATTGCCCCTCGTGCAATGTTTTGAGGGGTATATTCAAATCTTTTTTGCAAGTTATTCATACAAGGCAGTTAACACTTTTTCGGGTGTAAAAGGCGCATCAAATGCAGGGGTTACCTGCGGGTTAAAAGCCCTTACTGCATTCAAAATAGCAAAGTAAGCGCCAATGCCATACATCAACGGAGGCTCCCCCACCGCCTTGGATTTAAAAATGGCCAAATTGCTGCCTTCAGCTGCCAAAAACTCCACCTGTATATCTTTGGGCACTGAGTAAATATCGGGTACTTTGTAAGTAGACAAAGCATTGGACAACAGTTTGCCCTGCTTGTTGTATTCCAGCTCTTCCAGGGTCATCCAACCAATGCCCTGTACCAAACCACCCTCAATTTGTCCTTTGTCAACAATGGTGTTCATGCTTGCCCCAAAGTCGTGTACAATTTTCACAGCGTCAAACTCATAAGTGCCTCTTATACAGTCTACAGTTACTTCAGTTATTGCCGTGCCGTATACATGGTAAGCAAAGGGGTGTCCTTTTTCTTTGCTTTGGTCAAAATGAATGCGTGGCGTAGCGTAGTGTCCTACCTCGCTCAGGCTTACCCTTTTCAGAAACGCCTGCAGTACCAATGTGTTCCAATCAAGTTCGGTTTTTTGCCCTTTGGCGTGCACCCAACCATTGTTAATTGTAACATCTGTGACATTGGCAATGGCCAGCTCTTCTGCGGCTACTACTTTTAGGCGCTCCAGCAATTTGCGACAAGCAATCTCTAATGCTTTCCCGTTCAAGTCGGCGGTAGCACTGGCTGCCGAAGGCGATGTATTTGCCACACGGGTGGTATTGGTAGTTTCGAGTTTGATGCGCTCGTTGGCAATAGAAAAAACCTGGGCGGCTACCTGTAGCATTTTGGTGTTTACTCCCTGCCCCATTTCTACTGCGCCAGTGCTTACGCCTACGCTGCCGTCGTGGTAGATGTGTACCAAAGCCCGCGCCTGATTCATCAAGGTTTTGGTAAAAGAAATACCAAAACAGATAGGCATCAACGCATAACCTTTTTTATAGTGAGCGTTGACAGCGTTAAACGCATTTGTTTGTTGGGCAATATGATCTAAAGCATACTTGCGGGTAGCCGCACTCCACGAACTTACTGCTTCAGGGTTTTCTGCTTTTTGCCCGTAAGGGAAGCTATCTCCTGCTTGTAGCAAGTTTTTTTGTTGAATATCGGCCGCAGGCACCCCCAATGCCTGGGCAGCTTTGGCTATAGCGGCTTCTATCACAAACATCCCCTGTGGTCCGCCAAAGCCCCTAAAAGCAGTATTGGGCGGCAAATTGGTGCGACAACTATAGGCAGTAGCAGTTACATTGGGCACATAGTAGCTATTGGTGCAATGAAAAAGGGTGCGCTCCAGCACTGCGGGCGACAAATCGGCGGCAGCCCCGGCATTTTGGTAAAAAGTAGCTTCATACGCGATGATCTTCAGGTTTGCATCTAGTCCTATCTTAAAATCAGAGGTATAAGGATTGCGCTTGCCCGTCATACGCATGTCGTCCATGCGGTGTAATATATATTTTACCGGACGCTTAAGGTGGTATACCGCCAACGCCACCATTACCGCCCACGGCGTAGCCTGGTCTTCTTTGCCCCCAAAACCGCCCCCCAGTCGGGTTACATCTACCTCTATAGCATGCATAGGCAAACCCAGCACTCTGGCGGCTGTTTTTTGCACCGCAGTGGGTCCCTGGGTCGACGAATGAATTTTAATATTACCATTCTCCGCAGGGCAAGCATACGCCCCTTGGGTTTCTATGTACAAATGTTCTTGTCCATTGGTGCTTGCCTGCCCGCTGTACACATGTGGGCAAGCTTGCCAGGCAGTGGCAGTATCGCCCAGCACAAAAGTACGCGGAGGGGCGATCAATTCTCCCTTTTCTTTTGCTTCACGCGGATCAGTGATTACCGGAAGGGGGGTTATTTCGGCTTCAATCAATTGGGCGGCTTCGCGGGCAATGTCTTCGGTTTGTGCCACGACAAAAGCAATGGGTTGCCCCCAAAAGTGTACCTCCTTATCGGCAAACAAGGGCTCATCGGGAATGATGCCTCCAATCTGGTTTTCGCCTGGTACATCGGCAGCTGTAAACACCGCTACTACCCCCGGCAAGGCTTTGGCTTTGCGCACGTTTATATGCTTGAGGTGTCCGTGGGCTACTGGGGCATCATACACTGCCCCATACAAAGTACCTTGTTGTACAGCAATGTCGTCTACATATATCGACTCTCCCCTTACATGGCCGTGCGAGTCAATGTTTTTCAAGCTTTTGTGGGTTTGTTCCTGCTTCATACTAAATCCTCCAGGGTTAAAGTACCTTCAAAAATGGTGATAAAATGCGCATAAATCAGTTGGCGCAACAATAAGCGTTTGTAGGTAGCCGTACCACGCACATCGCTGATAGGGGCTACCTCATCATTGGCTATTCTAGCTGCTTCTTTTACTACTTCAGCACTCAGGGTTTTGCCCTTCAGGTATTGGGCGGCTTTCGCCAAATAAAGAGGAACAGGGGCTACCCCTCCTGCCGACAAGTGGGCTTCTTTGATCAACATTCCTTCGGTTTTGAGCTGTATTGCCGCGTTTACACTGGCAATGTCAAGGTGAGTACGCTTGCTTACTTTCTCAAAATTGAAAGCTGTATGGGCAGTGGGCAAGTCAAAATAAATACTTATGACATACTCTGTGGGTTGCTTGTCCAGGATTTTGTACCCTTTATAAAAATCGCGCAATGGCACTTCGCGGGTTTGGTCTTGGTGTTTTAACACCAGAGTAGCATTGAGGGCAAGCAAAAAAATGCTCAAATCGCCAATGGGTGAGGCATTGACCAAGTTGCCCGCTATGGTGCCCATGTTGCGTATTTGGGTAGACGATACCAGCTTAAGGTATTGGCTTAGCCGTGGAAAGTGGGCTTGCATTATCTCTGACTGCCAAACATCTGAAACCGAGCTTGCCGCCCCTATATAGCAGCGTTCATGCTTGACCTCAATCTTGTTTAATGCCTCTTGGTCAAACATCAAATATAAGTTTGAACGCATCATTTCTTCAGGCTTTTGCACATACAAATCGGTGCCCCCACCTATGTAGTGCCCATCAAGATCGGTAGATTGTGTGATAGGGGGTTCAGGCAAACTTAAGCCTTGCATGCGGTTGGCAATGTCGGTAAAATAGGCAGGCAGAAAACCTTGCGCCACCAACCAGCCCAAAGACTGACCCGCTGTTTTTGCCTGAAGCTTTTCGTCAATGGTATGAATAGCCCTCTCGATAGATTTATAACCAGTACAACGGCATATATTGCCATCTACTGCTGCCAACGCCTTTGAATAATCTGAAGATTGATGGCTCAGGCAATGGCCACCCAGAGAAACCACAAAACCCGCAGTACAAAAACCACACTGGGTGCCCCCTTCGTCTACCATTGCCTGTTGCACCTGATTGAGCTGTCCCTGGGGTAGATTGAGCCCTTCTACAGTTACTATGTGTTTGCCTTGAGCGTTGCCCAATGGTGTAATGCAGGAGGTCATAGACTGGTAGTGCATACCATCGTTGTGCAGGGTGCCTACCAACACTGTACAAGCCCCGCAATCACCTTCGCGGCAGCCTATCTTGGTACCCGACAGGTGCTGCTGGTAACGGATAAAATCGAGCAATGGAATCCCTACAGCTGCGGGGGTAGCTATAGAGGTGTCGTTTAATATAAATTCTATCATGTAGTATTTTTCTGATCCTGTGTTTTTTGTCAAAAAGGGTTCGGCGCAAAACTTAGGGTGAATGCCCTGGTATAACCTACAAAATTACGTAAAGCAGTCTCTAAATTCAAAAAAATAAAGATTTTTAGTTAAGTGCCCTCATAGGAGCAAAAAGCTTCAAGCGACAAGTCGTCGGTCCTTACACCGAGTCTGTCCCCTAACGAGGATTTTTACCGAATAATGACCTGAGTAATTTAGTTCGAAACTTAAAAGGCAAGTGTTGGTTTGGTTAGTGCTTTAATAGCAACACTTTGGACGACAACTTTGTAGGTCGACAACTCTCTGAAAACCTGACCAGATTTTTTAGCGTTGTCATAGAATCCTGCCAGGTTGAAACTGGTGTGTGTCCATCCAAGCAAATTCAACTTAAACAATTACCTCCCGCGAAGGTCTTACCGCAGGGTGACCTGAGCAATGTTAACCTAAAACTTTGAAAAACGACTGGTGTACAAGTTTTTGGGTAGGTATGTGACTTGGAATGATCAGACTGAAGCCTTAATACCAACACGAGGAGGCTATTTTTGGCTTGCGTTGTCCCTGAAAACCTGATCAGGTTTTTTAGAATCCTGTCAGGTTGGACTAACTACTTTTTTTTTCGCCTCGGTTTGTATCTCCAAATTCAACTTAAACAATTACCTCCCGCGAAGGTCTTACCGCAGGGTGACCTGAGCAATGTTAACCTAAAACTTTGAAAAACGACTGGTGTACAAGTTTTTGGGTAGGTATGTGACTTGGAATGATCAGACTGAAGCCTTAATACCAACACGAGGAGGCTATTTTTGGCTTGCGTTGTCCCTGAAAACCTGATCAGGTTTTTTAGAATCCTGTCAGGTTGGACTAACTACTTTTTTTTTCGCCTCGGTTTGTATCTCCAAATTCAACTTAAACAATTACCTCCCGCGAAGGTCTTACCGCAGGGTGACCTGAGCAATGCTAACCTAAGACTTTGAAAAACGACTGGTGTACAAGTTTTTGGGTAGGTATGTGGCTTGGAATGATCAGACTGAAGCCTTAATGCCAACACGAGGAGGCTATTTTTGGCTTGAGTTGTCCCTGAAAACCTGATCAGGTTTTTTAGAATCCTGTCAGGTTGGACTAACTACTTTTTTTTTCGCCTCGGTTTGTATCTCCAAATTCAACTTAAACAATTACCTCCCGCGAAGGTCTTACCGCAGGGTGACCTGAGCAATGCTAACCTAAGACTTTGAAAAACGACTGGTGTACAAGTTTTTGGGTAGGTATGTGGCTTGGAATGATCAGACTGAAGCCTTAATGCCAACACGAGGAGGCTATTTTTGGCTTGAGTTGTCCCTGAAAACCTGATCAGATTTTTTAGAATCCTATCAGGTTGGACTAACTACTTTTTTTTTTCGCCTCGGTTTGTATCTCCAAATTCAACTTAAACAATTACCTCCCGCGAAGGTCTTACCGCAGGGTGACCTGAGCAATGCTAACCTAAGACTTTGAAAAACGACTGGTGTACAAGTTTTTGGGTAGGTATGTGGCTTGGAATGATCAGACTGAAGCCTTAATGCCAACACGAGGAGGCTATTTTTGGCTTGAGTTGTCCCTGAAAACCTGATCAGATTTTTTAGAATCCTATCAGGTTGGACTAACTACTTTTTTTTTCGCCTCGGTTTGTATCTCCAAATTCAACTTAAACAATTACCTCCCGCGAAGGTCTTACCGCAGGGTGACCTGAGCAATGCTAACCTAAGACTTTGAAAAACGACTGGTGTACAAGTTTTTGGGTAGGTATGTGGCTTGGAATGATCAGACTGAAGCCTTAATGCCAACACGAGGAGGCTATTTTTGGCTTGAGTTGTCCCTGAAAACCTGATCAGATTTTTTAGAATCCTATCAGGTTGGACTAACTACTTTTTTTTTCGCCTTGGTTTGTATCTCCAAATTCAACTTAAACAATTACCTCCCGCGAAGGTCTTACCGCAGGGTGACCTGAGCAATGCTAACCTAAGACTTTGAAAAACGACTGGTGTACAAGTTTTTGGGTAGGTATGTGGCTTGGAATGATCAGACTGAAGCCTTAATGCCAACACGAGGAGGCTATTTTTGGCTTGAGTTGTCCCTGAAAACCTGATCAGATTTTTTAGAATCCTATCAGGTTGGACTAACTACTTTTTTTTTCGCCTTGGTTTGTATCTCTACAACCGAGTTTACGAGTCCTTAGATACCGATGAATGTCGGTGCTCAGCAAAGCTAAATCGCCCCGTCACAGAGCCTGGGAACAATGCTTTTTCAAAGCTTCGATCAGCTCGTCGAGACACGATCTGAGGCGATGACGGTACTACCAAAGAAAAACGCGCCCTCTTATCAAGAAGAAGACGCGTTTTCATTCCAAAAATCAGTTTTTTTACTGAATCACAATCCGTTGCTCTTTCACTCCTCCAGCCCCATCGTTGATGGTCACCTTGATAATGTATATGCCTTTGGGCAATTGCAAATGAGGAAAGGTAACCGGAGCCCCGGCAAAGTCAGCATAGACTTTATTGTACATTTGGGTTCCTTGAATATCCAGTATACTCACCGCTACCTTGTCGCCAGCATCGGCAGGCACCAACACCTGTAGATCTTCAGTTTTGGTGGCAGGGTTGGGGTATACCTCCATCTTGCGTGCCACGGCTACTTTTACCTCTACCATCCGCGAACGACGCGAAGACTCGTGCGCTTGCACCTGACGAATGCGATAATAGTTAAGCCCTATTTCGGGCGATGGGTCTATCATTTCGTACTTCTGGGTACTTTGCTCACTCTCGCTTGCTTTGATTGTACCTATGGTTTTAAAATTTACCCCATCTGTACTTCGCTCTACATTGTATTGCTTGACTTCTTCTTCATTTTGAGCCACCCAATCAAGTTTTACTTGATTGTTTTTGATCAATTTGGCCTCAAACGACAACAAGTTAATGGGCAATGCGGTATAGTTCCAACCAAGGGTAAAAGTTCCGGTACCCAAGCTGGTAAACTCATTAGACACCAGGGTAGCAGCTCCTATACTAAAATTGGTAATGTCGTTTACTCCACCACCTATATTGCTCCAGCGCTCTCCGTTAGTGTCCAAAGTAGGGGTTTCGGCCAACAAACCCTTCGCATTGTTAGTAGCATTGGCTGGTCCAGTCAAACCAGGATCTTTCAATATCCTGAGTTCATCTAGCTGCGACAATAACAAGTCATTGACCATGGTACCCAATGGCAAACCAGGGTTCGCCGCCAACAAAGCTGCTATTTGATCGTCAGCCCGTTCGTTGGCGCCACTAAAGGGCAAACCAATGACAGCCTTGCTAAAGTTTACTTCTGCTCCTAAAACGGTAGGGAAAGCCGAGTTGATATTTGGGTAACGTGCCTGACGGACTTTCCAATGTCTACTGCGTGACAAGTAGTTTATATTATCGCTCGGATCAGGCGGAAACGTTCGTCCATCTACTGCCGCGCTCTCAAACTGCTCTACTATGTACATCACCGATGAAGTAGGCGCATCTGGGGTAGCCGTCAATTGAATATCAAGCCTTACCCCGTTATTATCACCAGGGTATACATCACCCTTGCCTACTGGATATGACTTAGACGTCAAAGAAGAGGCGGAGTTGTATACACTCCCTACTGGTCCGTCTACATAGCCATTTACTCTGGTCCAGGTAGCATTTAGCCCCAGTATTACTTCGGCATTTTCGCTCGAAATCACTTTTTGCTCCCTCAAAGACAGTGCTCCTGCATCTTGAATTTCAATCCGGTTTTTGGTCACCACATTGTTAACAATCTTACTCACCGTCATATTAAAAAACTTCTCAGTTTCGGGAGCTACCAGCCTTACCGTAGGTGCTGAGGTATACCCTGAGCCTGGCGTGTCTAAAGTAATGCCAGTGAGTTGCCCATCGCCATTAATAGTAGCTGTAGCAGTGGCTCCGGTGCCTCCCCCTCCTTCTATCATTACTATAGGAGTCTGGGCATATTTATCGCCAGGGTTGGTAATGGTAAATGTACTACTTACCGCATCGCCAGTGAGCGCTGCGGTAGCGGTGGCCTCCGTACGGTACCCTGTGCCTATAGTTTGAGTAAGGTTAGACCCAAAGTACACGGTACCATTGTCAGGCGAAAACGTTCCTTCGTTTTGCCAGTTACCCCATAGCTCAATCGGGTTGTTTGACGACCTCAACTTGGTATTGGTATTCTTAATTGTCAAGTCGTTTTCTACCCTTATATAAGAGTTCAAGTCAGTGGTACCGTCCTCAATCTCTAAGTTATAAAAAGCATTCAGGTTGGCAGCTGGTATCCCTATCTGAGTGTTAGGGTCAAAACTTACCGACGAGGTAATTGCCTTGATTACCCTTGTAAAAGGTTGATTAAACTTTACTGTACCATTGCCATGTTCAAAAGTCCCCTCATTACTCCAGCTTCCTCCTACGCTGATGGTAGCGGTATTGTTCATTACTTTTACCGTGGCATCTTTCGAAATGGTCAGGTTTTCCAACACCGTCAGCGGTTGATTTACCTCAATAGTAATCGGGTTGCGTTGTGAGCCATCATTGGGTTCGGGCAACAAGGTCTCTATCGTCAAACTTCTACAGGTAATAGGGTTGGTATTAGAGCTTAGGTTCATATCTACCACAAAGTTTGAAGGCGAAATCACATCGGGTGGTCCTTTGAGCAAGTTCCACTGCAAGAACAACAATCGGTGGTCGATAATCACAAAGTCACCTGGTCCGGGTACCCGGTCAGGGCGCCAGTTGGTCGGGTCATTCCAGGCCGTTCCGGCGCCAGTCAATCCTCCATCCCAACGCACTACATTAGGCTCTCTCCACAATATCATACTGTCAGTTTTTATCCCAAAAGGATTGATACCTAAACTATTGTCATTGTTATCAGCAATGGTGTTTTCACTGTCAAAATCCTCCCCTGAAAAAGTACCAATGGCGTCTTTAAATACCACTCGGTTTCGGGGGTCATTAGAGGTTCCAGTCCGCTTTACATTACTTGGTGCGTTGGTAAAAGTCAGAATAGGGTCAGGATTACTTGGGAACACCGCATTATAAATCGTATCTACTGCTGGTGAAGTACTATAGTCATGGGTCACATTGGCGGGTAAGGCATCTGTGGTACTATAGTCATTTGACCCATTGCGGTATACACTGTACTCTTGCGGAAAAGTAATAAACGTACTACCATCTTCGGTAGCATTGGTAAAAATTGCGTCACTAAAAGTTGCTACTGGGTACACCTTAGAAGTAGTAGGTACTATATCAACCAATGTGGTAGGCGTAAGATAAGCAGCGGCTATGGCACTGATAGCGGTAGCTCCTCCCCCACTAAACTCCACAGCAGGAGTTCCGGTATAGCCTGATCCAGGATTCGTTAGTGTCACACTGATCACCCTTCCGCCTATTTCGGCAGTAGCCGTGGCTCCGGTACCACCTCCACCAGAGATGGTAATGGTAGGGGCTGAGGTATAACCCGACCCATAGTTTACCATTCCTATACTTACTACTTTGCCTCCAATTACTACTGCCTCGGCAGTAGCACCAGTACCGCCTCCTCCTGTAAAGGTAATAGTAGGCGGAGCTCCATAACCCGAGCCTCCATTGTTAATGACCACATTGGTTACTTCACCACTTGAAATAGCAGCCGTAGCCGTGGCTCCGGTACCGCCTCCACCAGTAATGGTTACTGTGGGGGTTGCTGTATAGTTTTTACCCCCATCCAATACCAGCACCCTATCAATGGTAGTAGCTCCAAGTATTGCTTGCCCTTCGGCACCACGTCCAGTAGCATCTTTTATAATCACAAAAGGGGTATTTGTATATCCAGTGCCATTGTTAGTTACAGTAAAACTACTGATACTACCAATGGTAGCTGCGCTTGCAGTAGCTGTAACTGCATCGCCCACTCCTCCTGGAAAGCTTACTGGCGCATCGGGTGCACCCAGTGTAATTGTAGGTGCAGCAGTGTAACCATCACCAGGATTGGTCAAGCTAATAGAAGTTACACTTAGCGTAGCTTTTGCCGTAGCAGCTACGGTAGGGGTTCCCCCTGTAAAAATCAAGTCAAAACCACCCGTGTAGTTAGTACCAGGGTTCGACATTATTCCACGAGTCACCTTTAGTTTGGCTTCGCCAATGGCGTTGGTCAGACCAGCCGGGGTGCCTATGATTACCCTGGTCAAGTCAGAGTAAGTATTGTTACCAGTACTGGTAATGTTAATTGCAGTCACCACTCCATTGACTATAGTGGCGGTTCCGGTAGCGCCAGTTCCGGTACCATTAGGGTCTACAAAAGTAACCGAAGGAGCCGAAGTATAACCTGAGCCACCCGAAGTAATGGTCACCCCGGTAATAGTACCCCCCGCCACTGTTGCGTCAGCGTTGGCAGCAGGAGAAGCAATGTATACCAAAGGAGCTTTTTCGTAACCCGACCCCTCAGAACCTATAGTAAGGGCAGTAACTGTTCCTGAGATTACGGGGGTCAGCTCAGTAGTTACCCCTTCTATAGTAGTAGGATCATCAAGAGCAATGGTAGGCGTGCTGTTATACCCTGACCCTCCGCTGGTAATGTCTACCTCGGTTATGCTCAATGTAGCGTCTGCACTGGCACCGCTGCCATCACCCGAAAGGGTAATCGTGGGTATAGAGGTATAACCTGAACCACTATTGGTAAACGTAAGCCCGGTAATGCTTCCGGCACTTATTATAGTATAGGTAGCAGTGGCACCTGACCCTCCCCCTCCATTGGTAGCAAAATCAAGGGTTAATACATCGGCACTGGCATACCCTGTTCCTTCATTGGTAATTTCTATTTCATAAATTTCTCCATTCAATACACTGGCAGTGGCAGTAGCACCTGTACCTGATCCTCCGCTAATCAATACCTCAAAGGTACCATTGCCGCTTGACAGATAACTGGTTCCTCCTGCGGTTACTGTCATTTCGGTAAGCGAGCCTGCCGATATATTTACAGTGGCAGTAGCAGTAGTTCCTCCTCCGCCTGGGGCACTGATAGTAGCCGTGGCCGAAGAATAACCCGACCCTCCTACCAGGTTTGTAATACCAGTAACACTTCCTTTCAGAGTTACTGCCAATCCGGTGCCATTGGTGGCGGTATTGTCTATAGTAGCCGTAGGAAAAGTGGCATAACCTGCTCCTGCATTGTCTATGCTTATTGCCGTGACCGACCCGGTAATGGTGGCTGTAGCAGTACCTGCTACCAAGGTAGCCCCCGAAACATCTACCAAAGATACTTCAGGTGCAGTAGTATATCCACTACCCGCATTGGTAATATTTAGCACATCCAAACTTCCGGTCACTTTGCCTACTGCACTTACGCCTGCACCATTTGTAAAAGCCACGGTGGGCATTTCGCTATAACCACCGCCAGGGTTGGTAATATATATGCCTGTTACACCACCTGCAATGCTTGCTGTAGCAGTAGCCGGGGTAGTAGCTGCTCCAGTAATGGTTACCGTGGGGTTGGTCAAGTAGCCCAATCCACCATCGGCCAAGTCTATTTTAGTAATACTAGTGGCTACTGTGGCACTGGCGGTAGCCCCCAAACCACCACCTCCAGCTATAGTTACATCTGGCGAATTAGAGTAGTTTTCTCCTCCTCCACCTTGTACTATAGTACCAGGGCTCAATATTTTGGCGTTGGCATCTATGTTTACCCCGTCTTTGTCCATGTACTCCAGCAAAAAGTAACGGGCTTTGAGGGTACCATCTACATCAAACTTATAAGTACCAGAACTAGAAGGGTCATGAGTAAGCTTGGTATACTCTGAGAAAGACCCCATCAATTGCATAAAACCTCCGTCTTGTATGTGCAACTTTCCGCCTGATTTTACCTGAATCTGAGTGGCGGTTCCTGTAATCAACTGCCCTTTGTTGCGGATGATCATATCGGCACTGATGATTTTTTTACCTCCTACAACCTCTAAAATACGGTTTTCATCTATTTCTATGCCGTTGAGTGACTCCAGGTCATCTGTGACCTGGTATACCACATCACTGGGTTCGTTTTTGGCTTTTTCGCCTTTGATATCTTTGTTTGAGGTGGTTCCAAAGGGGTTGGTATCACTGCCATGTCCCACTTTACCACTTTTGTAAATTTTCTTGTTAAAGTAGATGTTGCTAAACTTCAACCCACTGGTTTTGATCGTACGGGTAGTATTATCGCTGGGCGTAAAAATCAATGCTGCTGTACTTGTACCACCATCGTCGTTGGTTCCACCAGATATGTTCAGGTTTCCCTGAATGTTTACCGGAGACTTGATAAACTTGAAATGCCCACTCGTTTGAATAAAATCACCCATCACCAACATAGGTGTAGACGATACCAAGGCTACTTCACCCGATTGTAACACAAAATCTTTGCGTACTACCAAGGTGTTTTTGTTGGCACCACTTATCCCTCCAATTCCCTGTATACGGGCACTACCAGAGGCTTTATTGATGGTCAGGTTATAAAAAGAGTTGGTTCCTATGCGTATTTCCTGCGATGAAGTTCCATTGAAAATAAAATGCGAAGTTTGTGGGTAAAAATAAGCAAACTGAGTAAAAAGGTCTCTACCCACTTGTACAGTTGCTTGTCCTCCATAAATGCGTCCATCGCGACTATAAGAAGAGTTTTGAATTTCTCCTTTTACTATCATTGTGTGGGGGGTGGTATTGTCAAAGTATAATACCCTTCTACTTTGGCGGGTCACCCCATTGTTGGCTCCATTATGATGTACATAAATACTTCCATCCAAAGTATAGTCTCCATCTACATAACAACTTCGGGTAGCTCTTGCCAAAATATAAGCAGTATAATCTTCGTTTCCGGCGGTTCCGGGCACTACCCCAGTAGGTAAAGGTTCCCATACAAGGTCGTTGAGCGACCACACATTGGATACACCTAAGGCATCAGCAGACGACCAAAGTGCCGCGTGGTATAGATAAGTGTTTGAGCCATTGGGCAAAGTAGGGTTGCTTCCATAATAACTGTCATAAGGGTCATTACTAATATAAGTGGCACTACCTGCTCCCGATGCACCATAACTACCCGATTTTCCTTTAGAGCCAGTATCCCATTGTTGGTCATAACCTCTGGCTACAGGTGGTCCCCACCAATACACAGGCGTAGGGCTTACCCATACTACCTTATCATCAGCCGATCCACCATCTTTGCTTTCTCCATTTACTCCTCCGGCTTGTCCCGAAGAGTTTTGTACTGTGATAACCAATCCACTGGTATTGTTGTTGACAATATTTCTGGCAGTATTCCCTCCATTACCTCCAAAACCTGTGTTTAAAATCCTCATTTTCTGCCCGGTATTAATGGTCAGGTGGGCGCCACTTCCCCCCATTCCGGCAAAGCCACAATAGCTAAAGCTACTATAGTCAGCATCGTAAGTAGTAGGGTTTTCGTTAGAGAAGGTAGGGTTGTTCATGTCTACCAACTCAAGTTCTCCTGTAAGTACGTTTTCTTTGAAATGAAGCAATGACGCGTTAAAGTAAGTTTTAAATCCCCCTACACTATTATTACCTCCCGCACTGCCGCTGGCATCTGTGGCATAGTTGGTGCCACTTAACCCAAAGTCGTTGGAACGCCCAGCTTGCTGTTGAATAAATGTATTGACTACTGCCGCCTTGCCTCCTCCATATACACCTACTCTGTAATAGGTACCTACCCTACCATCACGAATTAAGATATTGGTATTATTGGCAGTACCCATGATTTTGAGTAAACCACCTTCACGCACCCGCATAATAGTACCTCGGTGTTGCTTACCTGTGTTCATTTTTATCACCGATCCGGCAGGCGCATTCAATGTTCCATAAATATTAATTTCGTCACCATTGGCATTGGTTTGCCCATGATATTGGTTAGCTTCCGAACGGTCGCCAAAAAGAAAGGTACGCCCATTGACATCAAAAATACCTGACAACAAACGTAAATCGCCAAAAATACGCAAGTTAGAACTGGCGTTGATGGATACTTTTTTATCAGCAGCTTTATTAATAATTACTTCTGGAAAAGCAATGCCTATGCCCTCGGTAGGGTTGTCGTTATAGTCACGAAGCCAGAAAGTAGTCCCTACTCCGTTGATTCCACGAATGTCTTGATCTCCTACCCCATTAAACACTACAGTAGGTCTTCTGTCTTGACGAGAGCTCACTCTCGATCCATTGATATAAAAACCATTGCGAACCCCATTGCTACCCGATGGCTCTACAATGTTTAAGTCCTCAAAGTTGCCCCCCAAATGCATACAAATAGACCGGGGGTCGCTCGAACCTCCAGTCAGGTCAAGGCTAGACCCCGTATAAGTACCTGTACCTACATTGGCATTGGCAATAAATATTTTACCTCTTACGTTAATGTCTGAAGCCGGAATATCCCAATTCCAGTTATCTACTCCGTTAAAGGTGCTTGCCCCCAGATTGAACCCTCCGGCGGTCACGTTTTTTACTATCAAGGCACCTCCATTAATGGTTACATTTCCCGAACCACCAATTGTTAACCCAGTACCCGCGTTGTCCATTACTCCTACCAAAATAGGAAAGCTGGCGTGGTTACTCACCGTAGGATCAGCCGCAGCCGTATTCAAAGGGTCATTTTTTATTTTGCTAATGATGAGGTTGTCTATAGCTCCATAAGTATAATAATGAGTAAAGTTCATGTAAGGTGCTACATTCGCCTGAGCAGTAGATATGCGGTTGGTGAGGTGGTTTCCATTAATGATGGAACTTTCTTTACCTCTGAAGTCAAAAGTAAGGGTTCGCCCAGTGATTAGGGCTTGCTTGGTAATGTTACCATTGATGGTGAGGTCCCGACTTACCTGAATGCTGTTGTCACTGTTATACACTACCAAATGCCCCCCTGCCTGAAGGTCAAAGTTGCCTTCTACTTGAGTAACAAAAGCTTCGGAAAGGTAAACCCCTCCACTAGCAATAATAAAGTCTCCGTCGGAAGTACCATTTACGTCTTTTACATACAGCGATTTAGTATCGTTGTTGTTGTTCAAACTAGCTTGATTGTATAATCCACCGTTCAAAGTGATTTTTTTACAAGTAGGGCGGGTAACAGCTTCAAAGTTGCCTGCGCATGGGGCATTGCCCACGGTAGGGCTTGCCGGGGTAGTAGTTTTGTCGATACAATAATTGGTGTAGTCTTCCGGAATCCAACACACAGGTGTTCCAGCCGGAATTATCACCTCGGTGTTTTCGTCTGGTATCCCATTATCAGGTACCGCAGGATTTGTAGGGTCGGCTCCTGCTCCACCCACAGTCCAAGACCAGTTAGCAGGATCAAGCCAATTAAACTCTTTGAGGTCAGAATAAAAACCTCCTGATGTTGACCCAGCAGAGGGTGGGTTCCAGGTAGCAACAGTTTGTGCTTGGGTAGTCAATGCACAAGCCAGTACAAACACCCAGCTTACAAGAAGTACGTTCGTAATTTTTGACATGAAATTAATAATAGTTAAAGTATCCTATATTTAAACTTATGTAAAATGTAGTAGTAGTATGTTAATTTGTACAGGCGTGGTTAGTATTTTATATGGTATTATATAAACATCCAGTGTTTATATAATTATTTATAAATGCGTGATTAATAAGTTGTAGGTAGGGTAGTGTTTGTTACTGTATACGGTTTTCAGCCAAAATGTATTCAAAATGGTAATATCACACGTGAAAGGTTTAAGCCTATTTTCAAAACCGAAGCTGTGTTTTAACAGGGAAAAACATATTTTTTCGTGCCAAAACAGTTCAAAATTGGCTTTTAAGTTATTATCACGCCATTTTACCCCAATTAAACATAAATAGTCAAAATATTTAACTACTGATTTTGATGTAAGTTTTTGTAACAAAAAAATGCTGAAATGTAAATATTATAAGGATATACTCGCTTGTAAGGCATCAAATTCATTGATTTTTCATAGCTTGCCAAAAGTTAAAGGTTAGGATTTGATTATATGAAAATATGTTCATATATTTGCGTTACAATATCAAGGCATCTATAGTAAGGTAATTAAATTTAGAAAAAGTATGACAACAACTAAACGTAACATCAGCGCAGAAAAACTGGAACGAGTAGCCGAAGTGCTCAAAACAATTGCCCACCCGGTAAGGTTAAGCATTTTGGAAGTATTACAAAACCACGGCAGGTTAACAGTTTCAGACTTAAAGGAAAAAACCCAAACTGAACAATCGTTACTGTCACATCATTTGATTAAAATGAAGGATAAAGGAGTGCTGAGAGCCAATCGGGAAGGTAAAAATATTTACTATGCACTGGTTGATGATCACATTACCAATATTTTTGATTGTATGGAGAAGTGTAGTTTTATATAAAAGCTCCCCTACTTTTTGCAAAAACTTTCGGATAAAGCGTTGCAAGCTTTTGCTCACCCTATATCCGAGTTTTTTTTAGAAAAACAAAACAATAAATTAACATATATTCATTTGATGAGGCAAAATTAGATTTATCATTGTTTTTTTGAAGTAACACTGAATTACACCGTATTTTTGTAACGATGATATTTTTAGACAATGGCTAGTAAATCCTTGTCCTACATCAATCAATTAGTTATCAGTCACGTTTTTTAAGCGCTTGTTACCCAGCCTATAATTTAAAAGTATTTTAACTAACATTATTAAAAAAGTAACAACATGAAGGTAGAACAAATATATACAGGTTGTTTGGCAGAAGCTGCCTACTACATTGAGTCTAACGGAGAAGCAGCTATTATTGACCCCTTGCGCGAAACTGAACCTTATACCCGCAAAGTGGCTCAACATGGTGCTACTCTTAAATATATTTTTGAAACCCACTTTCACGCCGATTTTGTGTCGGGGCATGTAGATCTTGCCAAAAAAACAGGGGCTACGATTGTGTTTGGACCAGAAGCAAAAACAAGCTATGACATATACTCTGCTCAGGACGGAGATGTGTTTGAAATAGGTAAAGTAAAAATAAAGGCTTTACATACCCCTGGCCATACGCTGGAGTCTACTACTTATTTGCTCATTGATGAGGAAGGCAAGCACCACGCTATTTTTTCGGGCGACACCTTGTTTATTGGCGACGTAGGACGCCCCGATCTTGCCGTAAAGTCTGATTTGACCAAAGAAGATTTGGCGGGCATGCTGTTTAATTCACTACGCCACAAGATTATGCCTTTGGCAGATGATGTAATTGTTTACCCTGGACACGGGGCAGGTTCGGCCTGTGGCAAAAACATGAGCGATGAAACTTTTGACTCTCTGGGCAATCAAAAGAAGACCAACTACGCCTTACGCGCTGATATGACCAAGGAGGAGTTTGTGAAAGAGGTAACCGATGGTATATTGCCTCCTCCTCAATACTTTGCCAAAAATGTAATGTTGAACAAACAAGGGTATGAAGAGGTAGACGAGGTGCTCGGACGAGGTATGAAAGCATTGAGTATTGAAGAGTTTGAAACCAAAAAAAGTGAAGGAGTGGTGATTTTGGATACACGCCACGAGCAAATATTTAACAAAGGTTTTGTACCAGGTGCCATCAACATAGGACTGGAAGGTACTTTTGCGGTATGGGTGGGTACACTCATCAAAAACCTCAATGAACCCATCATGCTGGTGGCACCCAAAGGTAAAGAGAAAGAAACCGTATTACGCCTGGCAAGGGTGGGGTATGACAACGCCATTGGCTACCTTAAAGGAGGGTTTGACGCCTGGCAGACTGCCAATAAGCCAGTAGACCAGATCAAATCTATTGAAGCAACAGAACTGGCCACATTGAATAAAAGTGGGAATATCAATATTTTGGATGTACGCAAACCTACTGAGTACCAATCGGAACGTATTGTAGATGCACAAAACTTTCCTTTAGACTTTATCAATGGGCACTTAAACGATCTTGACAAAGAAGCTACCTATTATATACATTGTGCCGGGGGGTACCGCTCTATGATTACTTCATCTATTTTAAAGAAGCATGGTTACCCCAATGTAATAGAAGTAAAAGGTGGATTTAGAGAAATTGCCAAAACAGACATTGCCAAAACTGAATATGTTTGTCCTTCTACCCTGTCATAAGCACGTGTTTACCAAAATTTGGGTAAAGGAGTTTTATTTACCTCATTGTTCTTTTAAGGCTGTTTCACCAGTAATTATGAGACAGCTTTGAAGGGGCAAGATAAGCGAGGTTTTCAAATTTATTGATTTTTAAAAAAAAGCTTTTTTAGTTATACAAATTATGAGTTTTCAAAACATCGACGTTGCTGAATTTAAACACAAAATAGCTCAAGAGCCTGACGCTGTCATACTAGACGTACGCTCGCCCATAGAATTGGAAGATGGCAGTGTGCCCAACCACCAACTAATTGACATTATGCAACCTGACTTTGCCAGCAAAATAGCTGAACTCGACAAGGAGAAAACCTATTTGGTGTATTGCCGAAGTGGTAACCGAAGCGGCAAGGCTTGCGCACTGATGGCTGAAATGGGTTTTACCAAGTTGTATAATCTTGCTGGTGGTATAATGGCTTGGAATGAAGCTCTTTAGAAGAGTATAAAAAATAGTGTTTTGTTTTACTAAACGACAGGGGTAGGGTTTTAGGGACTAGTACCTTAAACATTAAGTAAATGCGCTATTATTTGGGATGAGTTTTGTTTTCTGACGCACTTAAAAAATCGCGCAGAGTTAGTTTACAATTCCGATGCATATCGGAACCGGAGCTACGCAAGTTTTTTTTAAGTAAAGTCAGTGGGCTAAAGACTCCGAATAACCGAGCCTATTTCTAAATCCCGATTCATTTCATCGGGGCAGCTCTGCTGTGGCGAGCTCTGCGAAGCTAATGTAGTAGGAATTTAGTTTCCAGTGCACTAGGCGCCCCGCAAGCGGGATGTCAGCATAGCCTCCAGATACGTCCATTGCGTGAGCACGAATATTTAGCACTAAGGAACGTGATCGCCCCGTAAACGGGATTTCGGGCGTAGCCCTCAACAATAACCCCGATAAGAAATCGGGACTTTGAAGCTGTCCGGTTTAGAACATATTAGCTTCGCAGAGCT
The DNA here is from genome assembly GCF_000169175.1 of Microscilla marina ATCC 23134. Lineage (NCBI taxonomy): Bacteria > Pseudomonadati > Bacteroidota > Cytophagia > Cytophagales > Microscillaceae > Microscilla > Microscilla marina. Next base: position 16,182 of record NZ_AAWS01000047.1, on the reverse strand, counting down.
TGAACTTCGTTCTGCGGTTCTCTTTACTGACTTTCGTTACTTTTAGCCTTTGGCAGAGTTCGGCGCAGCAGGGCTGCAGCCATCGGTTTTCGCCGTAGCTATGGCTACGCCTGCAAAAAATGCCTCAGCCAGCCTCGAGTATACGCCCTCAATCTCGACACGTATTTTGAACATGTTCCTAAACTGAAAACCCACAAGTCACACACTTTTTTCAAGGGTTTTTACCTGGCAAAGAGTGTATAGGGCATAGTAAGATAAGGTTGTGTTTTTTTATGGATATAAACAAAATAATGCTCGTGATCTTTCATAAATAATTTGAGCCATTAAAGTGTATCTATTGCCCTCATTCTTCTCAAAAAAAAAGCTTCATAGCTTTGGCTATGCACCGTTTTTTTTGAATCGTCTGAGAACAATATATTTTCTTGAATTGGCACATCTTATTTTTTCCAGATCATTCGTAGTTTCAAGTGTCCATTTATGACAATAATCATAGCAAAAAATGGAAGGATCAGGCAAATTTGAAGAAAAATTTTAGTGAACTGAATCTTATATAGTATGAAAAAGATATTGATACCTACTGACTTTTCTGAATTATCGGAGTACGCCCTTCATACGGCTGAAAAAATAGCAACTTCGCTTGGTGCCGAAATACACGCCTTGAAGGTATTGCCTGCTCCTGGCGATGCTTATTTTGACGACAAAGGCAACATGCTCAATTGCCAGGATTATGACATGACCAAGTTTGAGAAGGAGCGTATGGAGAATGAAGCTAAAATTAAAGAATGGCTCAAAGACGCTAAAGTAAAAGTACATGTAGTGGTAAAGTTTGGCAATATGATAGACGACATAGTGGAGTATGTTAACGTCAATGCTATGGACTTGGTGGTAATGGGCACCAGTGGGGCGTCAGGTTGGAAAGAAATGTTTGTGGGCTCTAACGCCGAAAAGGTAGTAAGGTACTCTCCTGTTCCGGTACTTACGATCAAATGTGATAAACCCGATTGGGAGGTTGAGAAGATTTTGCTGGTCAATGATTTTAAAGAGCCAAAGATAGAAAACTTAACCGCATTAAAAACCTTACAAAAAGCATTTGAGGCGCAAATTCACTTATTAAAAATAGAAAAGGGGAAAGAAACTAACCGTGAGGTGTTTCAACAGATGGAAAAGTTTACCGAACTTAATCAGCTGGAAAATGTAGAGTTTCACGTAGAGAGCAGCAGCAAAATTGAAGAAGGGGTATTTTATTTTGCCCACGAGCATTCTATAGACTTAATTACGATGGGTACCCATGGGCGTACTGGTTGGGATCATTTGATCAAGGGGAGTATTTCTGAAAACCTGGTAAACCATATGTACAAGCCCATATTGACTTTTAAATTAAACTAAGTAATTACGAATTTTTCAATTACAAGTGTACGAACAATAGTCCGTAGCATTTAGTCCATAGTCCATAGCGGATTCGAGTAAATGTTTACCCTGTTAATATCTGTAAGTCAGTGAATTATATAAATTTTTGTGCTTGCTTTATTTTTAAAAGGGTTCAGGTTGTATGCCTAAACACGCAGTTAAATAGTTGTTAAATTCATCATCAACTAATAAACAAGCCTCTGGCGAGCTTAACAAAGTTAATCAGCTATCAACCTTGACTAAAATCACTGCGGAGTATTGTACGAAACAGTCAGTTTATAATTGAAAAATTCGTGGTTTTACAATCAAAACAACCAAATTGTGTTAGAACTAATTAAACAACCCTGGGCGTGGTACATTGCCGGACCACTGCTCGCATTGGTGGCCATTGCGCTGCTGTTTTTTGGCAAATCGTTTGGCGTATCGGCTACTTTGCGCACTACCTGTGCTGCATTGGGTGCTGGAAAAAAGACGAGTTTTTTTCATTATAACTGGAAAGCCGACCGCTGGAATATATTGTTTGTAATAGGGGCGATAGTGGGTGGTATGATTGCCAGCCAGTTTTTGATGCACCCTACCGTGAGTGTGTCACCAGACACAGTACAAGATTTGCAAAAAATGGGGGTACAAGATGTCTCCGGGTTAGCACCCGCAGATTTGTTTGGCTGGCAGGCACTCTTTTCACTCAAAGGAATGGTGGTATTGGTACTTGGAGGCTTTCTCATCGGTTTTGGGGCTCGCTATGCAGGGGGTTGTACATCGGGGCACGCCATCAGTGGCTTATCAAACCTACAGCTTCCTTCGCTCATTGCGGTCATTGGTTTTTTTGTTGGAGGGTTACTCATGACACATTACCTCTTGCCACTTATTTTGCAACTTTGATTTTTTTTGCCTTTATAAATGAAATAATGAACATACAAACAAATGTTTGATTAAAATGAAAACGATTAAGTATATTTTTGCCGGAATACTGTTTGGTATTATCATGACTAAGGCGGAAGTAATTTCGTGGTATCGTATCCAGGAAATGTTCCGTTTTCAATCATTCCACATGTATGGTATCATAGGCTCAGCGGTAGCACTGGGTATGTTGGCTACTTTTCTGATCAAGAGGTTCCGCCTACGCTCTATTCAAGGGCAGCCTATTGCCTTCAATGACAAGAAAAAATCAATTCCCCGTTACCTTATTGGAGGAGTTTTGTTTGGATTGGGCTGGGCGATGACTGGTGCCTGCCCCGGACCATTGTATGTGCTCATTGGACACGGTTTTGGGGTAATACTAGTGGTGTTGGCAAGTGCACTATTGGGTACTTATGTTTACGGCTTGTTCCGCAACAAATTGCCACATTAGCTTTTTTAGTCTTGGAAGTAGGCCTTTTATCCTTGTCATTGGCTCAAAGGGTGGTTGCGCCCATGCTTTATGGTTGAACTATTGAAAACTCAAGCAGGCAAGCCCTCAAGTATCCAGGCGCAGCATTGTATCTGGGCTTTGCTCTGTAGTATTCCAAAAATAACCTGCCGTTTTTATATTCTCTGGTTTTATAAGAAAGCGCTATTTGTATATATGGTATTTCTGGCATAATTTGCTGTAGCAATCACACAACTAAATCTCAGGAATGAACATGGTCAAAATCTTCTTATTTGTTGCCTTGATATTATGCGGAACTATAGCCCAGGCGCAACAGGATTCTACAAAAAAGCAAGCACCTCTCCCCACCAAGGGAGACTCTATCAAGGCTGGAGGAGGTAACCCCTTCCCACCTGATGTAAAAAAAACAACCTCCGATCAGGCACGCATCAAAGTCTTGTCAGATTCGTTGGCCTTGCTTTATCAACAATTTTTAAATATTCAAAAAACCTCGCAACAAAATGCGCAAAGACTAAATAATGTAAATGTAAACATCAAAAAAAGCAAAGAAGGCCTTGCCCAAACCCAACAAATGAGTAAAGAATTGAGAGATTCGCTGAACAGCATTTATAAAAGACACAATACCTTGCGGCAAGAGGTAAATGTAGGGGTAAAAGCGATCAAAGATATTAAAATAAAAGATTTGCTGGATGCCAAAAACCGCTATACAACCAATATAAGAAGTATAAAAACTACGGCAAATTTTATTTATGCCTTCAATAACGGGCTCAATGGGCTGGAAGCTTCGCTGGTGTTTACCGACTACGCCAATGCCATTAACAGCCTGAATAATCCTCAAAACAATGAACTGGGGTTTTCGCTGGAAACCGAGATTGTAGGCTTGATTAACCAGCAAGTGGTAGGCAAACTTAGAAGGTTTAGGCGCCGCAAAAAGAACCGCTTTTTAGGAGTTGTTTCCACTATTTTACGTAACCCCATCACCCAATCATTGGTATCTTCGGTGCCTGCCGTAAACTCTATTTATTCGGTAGCCAACCTGGTAAATAATACCGTGGTAAACCACAAAGGAGTAAGTGCAGGAGATTTGAAAAGCTTTCATGAAGGTTTGCGTAAATATGTAGAACACTATGACAACCTCTCGGCTTTGAACAAGGTGTTGGCAGTAACCAACGAAAATCTGAAAGTAAAAACAGAAGCTTTGCGCAAGCTTACCAATGAGTTTGTCAAAGAGATGGTGGCTACGTTGTACAATGCACAAAACATGAATACGCTCAAAGATAAATCACTCAATGATATTATAGATCAATACTACACCTATAGTCAGGTGATGCGACATATAGAAAAGATTGAAAAGAGCTATGTCAGTTCAAACTCAAATCAAATAAGCTATCACATCATTGTAAGAGATGACCGGGTGGGCTATTCGATACTTGCCCGCAACAAAATAGAGTTTATTACAGGAGAAATAGAGCAGATTTCATCGGAATATTTGACTGCCCTGGAAGAGTACCACAAAAACATCGTGATTATATTGACCAATGCATATAAATTGAGTAAAAACCCCGCAAAAATTCAAACCAAAATAAAGAAACTCAATCAACAGTTTGAACAGGTAAAAAAAGATTACCAGAAAAAGGTCAACATCAAAAACATAAGGAATCGCCTGAACGAAATTCCAAGGTATTAAACCACTCTAGTACATATAAAAAAACCTCCCCAAGTTGCTTTGAGGAGGTACTATCATTTAAAAAATATAGTATAGCTATTTACAAGGTGAATATTTTGATAGTATTTGTAACAAGTAGGGCTTAAGCTGCCACTACTTTGCGACTTTGGTTTTCACACCAAAGCAAATCTGCTTGAAACAGGTTGGCTTGTTCTAACATATAAAAGCCAAGTTGCATATCAAGTCCAATGCTTACTTCTACGCCTTCTGCTTGTTTGGCGAGGTATAGATTTTTTAGTTCTAAGGGCAATTGACTCAATGTTCTTTGTACAATAATTTCGGGTAATAAATTTTCAACAAGGGATTTACGGCTGATTGTTTTAGCTGTCATAGTCATAATTGATCAAAGTTGGAAAAAGGTATGCAAGTTGAGGTTTGCATAGTAGGTTCAACGGCAAGCGCCTTTAGGAGTTTACCTAAATCAACCCAAATTCAAATGAGTATTTATACCTAAAAACAATTGGGACTTATCACTAAAAACACGTATAAATACGGGTGTATTTAATGTAGCTTAAATGGCTGGACAATCAGTGCGTTGACTATTTTGAGGGGTGTAAGAAAAGTATTTTATATGCTTTACATTGATTGTTCTAGCTGAATCAAATAGCAGGCCAGTATATTGTATTAAAATAAAGATAATAGTATTATAATTCCTATTTTTATACACATCGAAGGCATTTTATTACATCTAACTTTTATATTTTTTGCTACTCACATTATAAAAAGAGCCTTTATTCATCGCTTGTTATTTGCTCAGTATAATAGTAAATGCTTTAAGAAAACTATCTACAGCTGAATATTTGGCTCAACCCTGATTATCAAATACTTATAAGAGGTTTTTTCAGCTATTACAAAAAAACAATAAATCTTCACTTTTCTTGCAGAGGTCTGGTTTTTTGTTATATTTGTCAAATATTGGTACTTAACTATCAACCAATGAATATATCTTGCCTTTAGCTATTTATATCTACACCTGATAATCATTTACCAATTTCTTACGTTTATTATTTTTTTTTAATTTTTTTTATCATGAATATTTTTGTGGCTAAGTTGAGTGACGAAACCACCAACGAATCCTTACATTCTCTATTTCAACCCTTTGGAGAAGTTGAATCAGCTAAAGTAATTTATGACCGCGATACGGGGATGTCTCGCCGTTTTGGGTTCGTAGAAATGCCTAACGAAGAAGAAGGAGTTGAAGCAATCAATGCTTTGAACGAAAGTGATTTTGAAGGAAGAAACATTGTAGTAAAAAAAGCTCGCCCTCGTGAGCAGCACAACAATCGCGCATTTAGCGGTGGTGGTGGTGGCTACAACCGGGGCGGAGGCTACGGTGGTGGCTATAACCGAGGCGGAGGCTACAACAACGGGTACTAAAACCAGTTGTAGTGCAACCCTCACTATCACATACATTATTATCTCCATTTCTATGGCACCTGATACTCAACACATCAGGTGTTTTTTTTGCCCTATTGAAACACAGAACTAATGATATGGCGTATAGGCTGACAAGTTCTGGGTAGCCCACTTTTTTATCAATTTTTTTGTGAAATAAGTAAAACTACTAAAATAACCTGAGCCATTTGACTAATCTTATAGCCCCAGACTTCTTGAAAAAATATGTCCATAGCTTTGGCTATGCAAATATTTTTTCAATCGCCTGAAACTAAAATATTGCACCATATTTGGCTCATTTTATTTTTTCCGTTTTACTAACCTCTCGATAAAATGAAAAACCACTCTTTTTTATCAATGGTATGGCTATGCCTTTTGTTTCCTCTAGTGAGCAGTTGTGGCAAAGTACAACTACCTGTTGAAACCCCTCTTTTTTTAGATCAAACATCTGTGGCTGTTTCTTTTGACAGTGGCAACTACCTCAACAACTGGAACCGGGTCGATACCAAGACTTATGTTGAAAGTAAGCTCACCACACTTATGCAAGAAAACCGGGTAGAGGTACAAGGAGGGCTTTTTGTCAATACTCCATTTAAGTTAACAATTCGCAGCATACGCTTTGAACAAAAAACAGGTACTGCCATTCGCTGCCCCGAAGACTGCGGCATTGTTACCGTATCACGCGAAAAAGTAAGACTTGATGTAGCGTTTGCTCTTCACAAAAACGGGCAATTGATCAAAAAATGGGATTTTTGTAATGTAGCCAAAGAAAGCATCTACGAAGACTACTCCCCTTACTCCGATTGTCCTGTATATAGTACTGGTACCATTTCAGTTGAGTCGATGCTTGACCGATGTATAGAGAAAATACAACAAAAAGTAAGTCGACGAATGAAAAATAACCTCTAAAGCACACTGGACGTATAGACCATTAAAAAACCCATCAATGCTTTCAAGTAAAGACGGGCTTGTTTGTATGATATTCCCTAATTCTCAACTAAAAGTTATTTTTGGTCTGTTCCTTCACCAAAAGCAATCCGGGTTCGGGGCAGCTTTTCACGTATTTTTTGTTGAGTAGCTTCTGACATAGGGTTGCCCTTCAGGTTAAGTTCCTGTAATACTACCCAATTTTCTATCCCCTCTGGCAAATCGGTCAATTGGTTGTTGTTGAGGTACAAATACTGAATATAGGGTATCTCGGTTATCTCGGTAGGCAAGGTTGTCAGTTGATTATTGGCAAGGTTAACTACCATCAATTTCTTTAAATCTTTTATCTCTTTGGGCAATGCCATCAACTGGTTGTTGTCTAAATACACCTCTTGCAAGTCTTCTAACTCTCCTATCACCGTTGGCAATTCAGTCAATGCATTGCTACCCACGTGCAACCACTTCATCGCCTTGCAATTGCCCAAGGCATCGGGCAGTTTACCCAACTTATTCTTTTGCACATTAAATCTTTCCAGTTTTACAAGATTGCCCAGGGTTTCGGGTAAAGTAGTGAGTTCATTATCACCCATGCTTAAGTCAGTCAACAACACCGTTTGCTCCAGGGCTTTGGGTAGTTGGGTCAGCCCCTGCTGATCTAAAGTCAAAAACGGCAAATACTGCCAGTGATCAGCGTCCACAGGAATACTGCTAAATTGCTTGGCTTGTACGTGTACCGTTTCTATATGCTCCAGACTTTTAAACACATTTGCCAGGTCAAGCCCTTCGTTATTGCGTACATCCAATTCTTTGAGCCCTTTCATTTGTGCTATAGAGGCGGGCAACTCTGTCAAGTTGTTGTGATGTAAATGCAAAAATTCTAGTTTTTCAAGCTTTTCTAAGCCTTGGGGCAAACCAGTGAGCTTATTGTGCTCCAGCGAGAGGTATTCCAGGTTTTCCAGCTGGCTAATTTCAGGGGGCAGCTCGGCAATTTCGTTGTACTCCAGGTACGCAATTTTTAGTTGGGGCAGGCTGCCTATTTCTGAGGGCAGGCTTTTGAGCTGGTTGCCCGACATTTGCAAATGCTCCAGGGTGGTCATTTGGCTAACTTCAGGGGGCAATGCCTCTATTTCGTTGTCAAAGATATACAGCTTTTTGAGCTTGGGTAGCTTAAGCAATGCTGCCGGAAATTGAGTAAACTTATTACGCTCCAGGCGCAGTTCTTCCAGGTTTTCGAGCTGATCAAAAGTTTCGGGCAGTTCTACTATTTGGTTTTGCTGTATTTTGAGCCACTTAAGCGCCGAAAGCCTGCCCAGTTCGGGCGGCAAGTGTTTGATCTGATTCACACTTACATTGAGTTCTTCGAGCAGGGTCAAGTTGCCTACTTCTGGGGGAATTTCAGTCAAAAAATTATCGCCCAAATCCAAAGACTTAAGACTTGTGAGCTTATCGAAGTGATCAGGGAAACGATGAAACCCGTTTTTACCAAGGTTAAGCACCTCAAGGTTACGCAAGTTGAGCACTGCATCGGGCAATTTGCCCAGGCGGTTTTGGTAAAGGTTGAGTACCTTAAGGTTGCGCAGGTGGGTAAGTCCAAAAGGGATAGTGCTCAAAAAATTACTGCTCAGATTTATTTTTTCGAGCCCAAACATCCGCTCAATATTTTGCAATACCTCAGGTTTTTCTGTAAAGTCCTGCCCTGCCAACTCAATCTCTTTGATGTCTTCCAGCACTTCCATAAACCCATGCTCAAGACAAAGCAGCAATTTGTCGCTGGTACCAGTCAAATAAGTTTTTAATTCTCCAGGCATTGGTTCCATTCCCGATAAAATCTGAAAGGCAAGCTCATTATTAAACCTTTCACTGCTTTCGAGATGTCCTTTGATGTTTTCGATAAAGTCTTTGTCCATAAAATTGGTAATCATTATAAATACACGCGATTGTGTATGCTTGCTGATCAATATTGCTTCTCTGGTAAAATTAACAGATTAATTCTAACAACCAGATCGTTCACAAAAAAAGTTTGAGCAAGTAATGACACAGTTTTTCCAAAATAACAATTTTTTAAAACCCTTTGAACTGACAATCACAAAAATAAATTGGATATTTGACCATAAAGCCTATATTGATAGTATAGGGGTTATGGGGGCTAGGAGTTAGGTTTTACCCTATTACAAGTACAAGGTTCTAGAAAATAGGTTCTAGGTACACCCTATTCCCTGTACAGGTATACTATCCACCGTTTTATTTGGTTTTTATTATATAAGAGAGTGTGTGTAAACTGATTAATTTGTTCTGCCTTAGTATTAAGGAACATGTTCGCCCCGTAAACGGGATTTCGGGCATAGCCCTCAACAATAACCCCGATAAGAAATCGGGACTTTGAAGCTGTCCGGTTTAGAATAAATTAGCTTCGCAGAGCTTGAACTTCGTTCTGTGGTTCTCATTACTGCCTTTTGTTATTTTTATTGTCCGTGGTACCGTCCCACGGTCTGGCTCAACATCCCCCGGATGTTGCCTTGCCCGCAAAAACCGATGGCTAAAGCTTCGCTTTGCCGAGCTCTGCCAAAGGCTAAATGCCGCAGTCAGCTTTGAGCCTTTAACCAAAATCTGGACACCTATTTTGAACACGTTCCTAAGTATTTATAATTGGAGTTTAAAAGGTGCCCTCTGACAGTAAAATTCAACTATACGCTCAAAAAAAACATTAAATTATCATAAAAGAATGGAAGTTAAACAAGGGAGTCAATATTCTGAAGTTTATATCCAGCGCATCAAACAGTTTCTCAACAGTCGTGACGAGGCAAACATAGAACTAGCCTTTTTTATACTGAAGGGCAATGGGGTGCCACCTGAGCTTTATAAAATGCTATCGACCGGAAAAAAAGTATTATTATGCCTGGAGCATGGCTTTTTAGATATTGTTGCTAACATCCCAAGTCTGGACTGGGAGGACTGTGAACTCAAAGAGATTCCGGCAAGCATTGTACACCTCAAAAATCTACGTGAACTTTACCTTGAGTACAATCAGTTAACTGACTTTCCGCCTGAAATAGCCCAACTTACCCAGCTCCGCGAGATCAATGTAAGCGAAAACTTATTTGCTTCGCTACCTGCTACTATAGGCAAGCTAACCCAGCTCGAAGAGCTTAAACTCAGTGGCAACCAATTAACTACGTTGCCACCCGAAATAGGCAATCTCACCAAGTTGCAATACATTGGCTTAAGCAACAACCGTATTACTTCGCTTCCTCAGGAGTTTGCTCAATTACAAAGCCTTGAATACCTGGGTTTTAGCAATAATGAGCTTACGCAACTCCCTCAGGAAATATACAGCCTGCCCCGCCTCAAAAAAATAACCCTTTATGGGAATTACTTCTCTCACGAAGAAATTAAAAAAATAAACCGTCATTTACCCAATACTTATGTGCGCTTTCGTTAAATAACTCTACACGCCACGTTTGCTGCCATAAATATGAATGTGCAGCCGATCGGTGTAATGAAACCCATATTGCTTGCACTGTTCTACTAACCACGATTGTTTGCTCTTGAGCTGTTCGGGGGTAGTGCCTTCAGGCATCAGGTATACCTTGTGGGAGGGCAAATCATACTTTTTTATCAATTCTAACACCTCCTCAAGGTCAGCTTGTTGGGCAATCACAAACTTAAACCAAGCCTTGGGGCTTTGCCTAAAAAAAGCGTATGCCTCAGGTTTTTCCCTGATTTTCATTGAGTTATTAGAGTTTTCCAACTTTGGTGATACGTTGTATTGATCAATCAAAGCGTCAAATTCGCTGGAAGGCAACAAAGTACCGTTAGTTTCTACCTCAAACCAATACCCTGCGTCTTTCTTGCGTAATTGAGCCATTAACTCTACCCACGCTTTTTGCTGCAGCAACGGTTCTCCGCCGGTCAGCACCAGGTTTTTGCAAGCATACGGCGCTATCTCTTCAATAATTTGTGCCGTACTTAGCTCTACAATCTGCTCTTTTTTATCGTATTTTTCATAACCCGGCGTTTGGTCAAACACATGCGGGTAGGGTGTGTTTTTCCAGTTCCAGGTATAGTCAGTATCGCACCAAATACAATGCAGGTTGCACAATGAGCTTCTGATAAAAACCGTGGGTTTACCCAAGCTTTTACCCTCGCCTTGTATGGTGTAAAATATCTCTCCTTTTCCGTTAAACTTGGCAATCTTCATATAAGGTATAAGGTACTAGGGGCTAGGTACTGGGGGTAGCTATTCACCAGCACCTGCACCCAAAAATCAATAAATACTCAAATGCAACATAAAGGCTTCGAGTAGTACTTTCCAGTGCTTATGATTGAAACCAACAATGTGTTTAGACAAAAACCCAAACAGGCAACAAACGCTAAGAATGTACCAAGCACTTGTTGCTTGCCTACCCCTGTATTTGTGTGGCTGGCACCGATGCACGAATGGCCTGTTCGATATCGGCAATAATGTCGTCAATGTGCTCAAGCCCGGTAGAAATGCGAATAAGACCAGGGCTAATACCTACTGCCATTCTTTCTTCGTCGCTGAGCTTAGAGTGGGTAGTAGACGCCGGGTGAGTGGCTATAGTACGCGTATCGCCCAGGTTGGCCGTAAACGAAATCATTTGCAAAGCATTGAGAAAGTCACGCCCTCGATTTACGCCTCCTTTTACCTCAAAACTCACCAAACCACCTCCCAAACGCATTTGCTTTTTGGCCAGGTCATACTGAGGGTGAGAAGGTAAAAATGGGTATTTCACAAAACTTACTTCTTCGTGTTTTTCTAAATATTGCGCCAGTTTCAGGGCGTTATCGCAATGTTTTTCCATTCTGATAGACAGCGTCTCCAAACTTTTAGACAATATCCAACCATTGAAAGGCGACAGGGCTGGTCCAGTGTGGCGTGCCATAAAACGTACTTCTTCTATGGCTGCTTTTGTACCCAATACAATGCCCCCAATGGTGCGTCCTTGCCCATCTATAAACTTAGTAGCAGAATGCGTTACTACGTCTGCTCCAAACTGAACTGGGGTTTGTAAATAAGGGGTAGCAAAACAATTGTCTACTATATACAACAACTCATGTTTTTTGGCAAGTTTACCTGCCCACTCCAGGTCTATAATATCTAAGGCAGGGTTTGAAGGAGTTTCTATAAATAATACCTTGGTGTTGTCTTGTACGGCAGTTTCCCAGCTATCGGGTTTGTCTATGTCTACATATGTATGGCTAATGCCCCAACGTGGAAAAACCTGAGTAATGATTTGGTGAGTAGACCCAAACAACGAGCGACAAGCCAGCACGTGGTCGCCCGCCTTAAGAAAAGACGCCATGCTCAAAAACATAGCCGCCATACCAGAGGCAAGCGCGATTCCGTCTTCGGTGCCCTCCAGCAAACACATTTTCTGGACAAACTCGTCGTTATTGGGGTTTGAGTAGCGCGAATAAATATTGCCTTCTTGTTCGTTGGCAAACAAAGCACGGGCGTGTTCGGCATCGTTAAACACAAAGCTTGAGGTAGCATAAATGGGCGCAGAGTGTTCGCGCTCTCCCGAACGCGTGACCTGGGTACGAATAGCGTTGGTTTCAAAGTGTTCTGAGTTATCTTGCATTGATATTCGTGTTAGTATTATTAAAGAATGCGGGAAGGTTACAAATGCACTTTGAAAGCACGCATAACACTTCCTTAAAATCAAATATAATCAGAGATTTTAGTTTTCACAGCTTTGCAAAAGGGCTTTATACCTACAGACAAAAAATAGTCAGCATAGTATCAAACACGCACACAAGGCTTTTTTCAAAATAAAAACAATCTAAAACACCTCATTACTTAATATTTAAATAGCAAGCTTACATAATTAAGTATATTATTTGTTAGCCTAACCAATAAACTGCCACTTAAGTTTTGTTAGGCAATCGCCTAAAAACTGGTTGTCTTGCAAAGCTACCCTGTCTTTAGCAAACTAGCCATACTTGCCCCTCACCCCCATCAAATAGTTCATTGTAAAAAGTTAAATTGTAACATTTTGCTATCAGACAATCATTTGCAACTCAGGTTTCTAGTACTCCAGACACTAAATATGTAAAGCACTATTTCGCTTCCTTTGCCCTTTGACTTCTCTTAAAAAATATCGCGTAGCTATGGCTATGCTCAATTTTTAAAGATCGTCAAAGAACAAAATTTAGCCAAATTGTTACTTTACCTACTTAGAAGCTAGAGTACTAGTGGGCAACACCTGATTTTTTCACTCATAAATATTACTAACATGCCTGATTCATCAATAAAAAAGTTTTGAGAGATAAAAGTGGGCGCCGTGCTTCTATCAAAAAACATTTTAATCAACTCACAATCAGACTTCAACCTGTTTTGGCTAAGCGATGAAATCACCCTAAAGGTTACAAAGCCCAGCCTGAGGTAGCATATATTTGGCTATTTTTTAAGGTTCTCCCTTTCATTACTTTACAATTCTATTGATATATTACAAAAAAAACACCCACACTTATTTGCTATTAGGCTGGTGGCAAACAAGTATGGGAAAAAAAACCTGAGAACACTGTAAATTTGCGCCGATCTTTTGACCAGCCCACACAAAGCTATCCATCTACCTTCAGTTTTCTGGGCAAGCCAATTCAAACCCTGCAAATAGCTACGCTTAGTGTCTGTCTGTTTTTTATAAAATATAAGATCAAATGCATCAAGGTATCAAAGTAAATTTATTAATACTTATCATTAGTAGCTTATTCTATAGTTGTTCTTTGTTTGAGAAAGAGTTTATTCTGCCATCGCCAATGGCTACAGAAGCCAGTAAAGTAGAGGTAGTGAGCTTTACAGCACACTGGAAAAAAGTAACAGGGGCAGGAAGCTATGAAATAGACCTGGCACTTGATAAGGATTTTACTCAGTTTGCCCCTGGTTACCACGCCAAAAGAGTTTCCGAACTAGCTGTTCAACTCAATAACCTGGAAGCCAATACCACTTATTACTACCGGGTGAGAGCAAATATATCTAATCAAACCTCTCAAAACTCTAACGTGATCACTGTTACCACCAAGGCATTAGGTCGCCCACTGGTATACCCAGCCACCGAAATCTCAGCCACTGGTTTTCGCCTGCACTGGAAAAAAATGCCTATTGTAACTGCTTATGTATTGGATGTGGCTACCGACGAAAGCTTTACCAGGTTTGTAGAAGGTTACCAAGGGCACGAAATAGTAGGGCTTTCTTATAAAAAATGAGAGTAAAGAAAAAAGTTGTAAAATTGGAGTTACGACACAACCTCAATTACAACCAACCCTTACTCTCATGTTATTCAAAGGACGAAGTTTTTACGAAGAAATGCAAAATTGTGCAGCATTAGATCTTAGAGATACTCGTGGCAAAATACATAATCTAGCTTTTGTTTTATTAGGCGTGTTATTAGGTATACTCCGCAAACGAGATGGCGTTCTCTCAAGTATTCATCGTAGCATGGTCAATACCAACTCGGCACTATGTGCTTTTTTAGATATACCAGAAACCACAGTAGTTTCTCGTTCTCACCTACCTGTTTTACTACAAAAGGTAGATGTGGAAGTCTTTGATTACTTGTTATTTACGCATTATGGTTTTCGTTTGGACTCTCAGGAAAAGCAATGGTTTAGTGGTGATGGCAAGGAGTTGCGTGGAAGCATTGAGTCAGGCAAAAAACGAGGACAAGCCGTGGTTCAAATAGTGCACCATCATTCAGGAGAAGCGATTGCCCAAAATTACTACGATGGGCAAAAAGAAAGTGAAATACCTACTTTACGTGCTTTACTTTCCAAGGATGACCTGGCGAGTCAAAAAATCACTTTGGACGCTTTACACCTTTGTCCTAGCACTACTGAGATGATTACCAAGGCGGGAGGTGTTTTTTTGATTGGGCTTAAAGAAAACCAGCCAACATTGCTTGCTCACATGACTGACTGTGCATTGCCTCCTATTGACCAAAAAACGACTTTTGACTTCAACCATGGGAGAGTTGAGCAAAGAAAATATTGGTTGTATGATGTAAGTAAGCAGGGTTTTGATCCACGTTGGGATAATACAGCTTTTAAAAGACTAGTAAAAGTTCAAAGAACCCGCATCAATCAAAAAAACGCGAAAATAAGTAGAGAAGTGAGTTATTACATCTCTAATGAAACAGCAAAAGAGGGAATATTTGATGCAGTAAGAAATCATTGGAGTGTCGAGGTCAATAACCACATCAGAGATGTGACATTGAACGAAGATCAACTAAAGTCAAAAAAAAGACAGTTCAAATGACCTTGGCTGAGCTTAGGACACTGGCTATCAAAATTTTAAAAAAGAAAACAATGAAAAGTTATATCGCCCAAATAGAGCTTTTTCAGGATGATTTTAACTTATTATTAAACTGGTTGAAGACCATTGGGTTTTTATAAGAAAGCCCTGCACGAAATAGTGGCAGACACTCATTTACTCATCAGCAATGTCACTGTAAACAAACAATATTTTTACAGAGTAAGGGTGAAACAATCCAACTCATTGTCGGAATACTCAAATACTTTATCAGTGTTTACCACTGTTTTGCCCAGCCCCGAATCGCTACCCGCTACCGAGATAGGGTATACGAGCTTTATAGCCAACTGGAAAGCAATGCCTGAGGCAAGTTCCTACCAAATAGACGTGTCAACTGACCCTTTCTTTGAGCGTATATTGCCCAAATACAACAACTTAAACGTAAGTGCCAATCGTTTAGTAGTGGTCAATCTCGATGCTAACAAAAAATATTATTACAGGATAAGGGCACTCAACAACGAAACCAGGTCTAACTATTCTAAAGTGGTCATTGTCAATACAATTAATCTGGCGGCTCCAGTAGCCACGGTAGCCACTAATGTAGAAAGTGGGGGGTTTAAGGCCAATTGGCAACCAGTAGCCAATGCTGCCTCGTATTTGGTAGATGTGGCACTTGATCCGGGCTTTAGTCAAATTTTGCCCACTTACAACAACCTGGCAGTTATCGACAACTTTGTAGACCTACAGTCGCTTAACGCCAGCACTACTTATTATTACCGGGTAAGAGCCCAAGGGCTGGGAGCAATATCTGAGTATTCCAATACCATTGCTACAGTGACTGGCTTATTGCCTGCTCCCATTGCCAACGCTATGAGCGACCACAAAGCATTTGAGTTTACCGCCCACTGGCAAGCACAACCAGACATTAATATATATGTGCTGGATGTGGCTACCGACGCCAGCTTTAGCAACTTTGTGGTAGGCTATCAAAGTAAGGAGGTATTAGGCAACTCACATAAAGTTACTGGGTTGGACTTCAAAACAAGGTATTATTATCGGGTACGTGCCAAACGCCTTAGTAAATACTCG
>NZ_AAWS01000046.1 GCF_000169175.1 Microscilla marina ATCC 23134 | reverse complement strand
TTTGCGATCGATCAGCGGTGAGACACTCGCTGAGCGTGACGGTATTTTAAGTGAATTTTTACTATTTTCCTCTTAACTGACGGCTATGGTGGGGACACGCAATCTCCAGCAGGCGAGGAAGATAGAATAATTCAGCTTAAATATCGCACAAAAGAAGGGAAATTTGAACAGTTGCTCAAAGGCTTGAAAAGAAGAAGGGGGTTGGAGCAAAAACCATTGTAACAAACCAAGCTGATTGCCTGTATGGCTTCATCGTCATAGATAAAATCCATACAGGGCAACAGTATGGTAAATAATTTGGGAAGAAAGGACTTATAACTGAGGTTTGTTACCTTTGGCAATGTTGGCAAACAAAGCAAAGAAAGAAAATTTATCGTTGATACGCTTAATTTTTACTTCAAGGTCATCTGAGGTTAAGGCTACCTGTACCAAGCCTATGCCAGCTCCTTTACTTTCACCTTCACGGGGGGCATCTCTCAGTTTACGTTTATAATCGCGCAAAGCATCACGGTCGAGTGAAATAACCGTTTTCCATTTATCAAGTAGTATAGAGGCGCTTTCGGTAGTAATCAGGTTTCCAGTAATTACCCGATATTCGTTTTCTGTTTGTAAAATTACCAGTGTTCCTACTTTGTCCTGATCACCAAAGTGGTTGATTTCTTTAGAGTAAAACAATACGTTTTGACTCAATTCCATAAACACTGAAAACACTTTTTTACCAGCTTTGCGGTTTTCTTTGAGTTTTTCTCTGATGTCGCGGCTAAATTCGGCTAATAAAACATCAGTGAGAGGTCCTTTGTACGAAAGAATAAGATTTTGATGATTGAGCTGTGCATAATAAGCAAAGAAATCAAAATCATTGTTTAAGTCTTCTTCTTTTGGATCCATAGATCGTTTTATTTGAAAATTATAAATATGAATATTTTATCCAAAAATTACGCAAACAAATTCATAACCAAAAATGCGTAAAACTTGCTATTCTGTTAATAAAAATTAAATTTCCCAGAACAATTTCTCCCTAAAACTTACTTTGGGGCAGAAAAAAGTCTTTTGACAGCGTCCATGAATATATACAAAGCTATGATTCTTTGATGGATGCTGTGACCTATTATTTGCTAAAAAAGGAAATTTTTGTCCAAATATTGGACTTTTGGGCAATGTTAAAGTAAATCAATTGAAATGAAATATAATAATAAATGGTTTATATACAATAGAGTTTTAAGAGTATGTTTTGAAAAGGTTTGCCCGAATACAATAATTATTGGACATACCCAATACCTACAAAAAGTAAATCAATGGATACAATGAAAGAAAAATATGGTTTTAGTGAGGCTGATTGGAATAGTTGTATAAAAGTGCTTGAAGTATTAAAAGATAATCCGTTCCACAACCCAGACAATCAGCGTTTTGGGACACTGGTGACCAAGATACACAAGCAAGCAAAAAAACAGCGCAAACAAGCGCCTGCCAATGCACGCAAAACCAATGACATGGCTACCCTGCAACAGACCACCATTGCCCGCAATGCCTTGGCAAACAAGACTTTATTTGCGCACCAAGTCAACCCTAAAACAGCCCACCCGGTATATACACCACTACACACCTCGCGTAATTGCTACAGTTGCAACACCCCCTACCAAAAAGCCCATCCTTTTTATCATCGCTTGTGCCCTGCCTGTGCCGAGCTTAATTATACCTGTCGCAGCCTTGCTCCTGACCTTCGCGGGCGCAAAGTGATACTCACCGGAGGACGGGTGAAAATTGGCTATGCTGCAGCGCTCAAACTATTGCGTTGTGGGGCGGAGCTTACCCTGACTACTCGGTTTCCGGCGCTTGCCCTTGAGCAACTTCAGCAAGAAAAAGACTACACGCAATGGCAACACCGGTTGCACATTTATGGGCTGGACTTACGCAACTTAAGCGCAGTGCAAGCCTTTATTGAACGCTACTGTGCCCAACACAAACACTTAGATATATTGATTAACAACGCTGCCCAAACCATCAGGTATGACCAGGCTTATTATACCCCCTTGTTGGCAAAAGAACAGCAACTGCTCCCCCAATACCATCAGCAGTTAGTAGCCAATACCACCCCAGTGCTCGATGAGGTTCCTGCCCTACTGGAGTCATTGCCTGCTGCCACACAAGCCCTGACCCGCTTTGGGCAACCAGTAGACGTCAGAGAAAAAAACAGTTGGAATAGTACGCTTGCCGAAATACCTGTCAATGAGTTGCTAGAGGTAAACCTCATCAATCATATTGCTCCTTATATGCTTATCAAAGGGTTTACGCCGTTGCTCAAAGCATCGGCTTATGCCGAAAAATTGATTATCAATGTGTCATCATCCGAAGGGCAGTTTAGCTATGGCAATAAAACCAGGTTTCACCCACATACCAATATGACCAAGGCTGCCTTGAACATGCTCACCCGTACTTCGGCACAAGAATACGCTCAATATCAGGTGTTTATCAATAGTGTAGACGTAGGGTGGGTGTCTACTGGGGTGAGAGAAAGTCTGCGGCAAAAACAATTTGAAGCGGGACAAATACCCCCGCTTGATCCGGTAGATGGGGCAGCCAGAATTATACACCCCATATACGAAGCCATCACAAACAAACACTTTTTGTTTGGAAACTTGCTCAAAAATTACAAAATTGAGGAATGGTAAGGGCATTCGTCGAGCTGGAGACACAAGTGGGCTTTTCTGACTATTCGTAATAGTTATCTGCCTGACGGAGGGATGTAAACCTATACTTGATGAATTTGGTAAGGATGTTGGCGTAATTGGAAACGTATCGGAGCTCTAACCCGAAGCTACAGGTTCAAGTCCTGTACATCCTTCAAAACCTATAGAAAAGCCTCCTCAGGGCGGAGGTGTTACCGGAAACATGTTAGACTGTCACTCTAAAGATTGTGGGTTCGAATCCCGCTCGCCCTGCTACATTTTTCGTTACCAAATGGTAAGGATGTTGGCGTAACTGGAAACGTATCGGAGATCATAACCCGAAGCTACAGGTTCAAGTCCTGTACATCCTTCAAAAACAATGGCCGTACAAGAAGGTTGGTGTAACTGGAAACACATTCGCCTGCCAAGCGAAAAATTGCAGGTTCGAGTCCTGTGCCTTCTTATAAAAAATGAGAAACTCCTGAAGCTTGCAAAGTATGAAGTTTCGATCGGGCGTGAAGACACTGCCCTCCGAGGACAAGCTCGGAGCAGGCGAGGTGATAGTGTGGTTTTTCGAGGGCATATTCTTCTAAATAGCCTTTTATAAGAAAACCCTGCTTATACCAAGTCTGATTGAAAACCCATACAAACTCACTTGTAGTGGTCTTAAGCCCCGACAAGGTTCTAGGAACACCTTGTTTAACTCTGTTGAGCTCATCACAGCAAGCTGTAGATTCGGTTCATAGGCAACTAATACACCCATAGTGCACTTATTTTCAGTGGGTTATGACTTTATTAGTTAAAAGCCCCGACAGGGGGCAAGCTTCAAGCGACAAGTCGCAAGCTAGACCCTGTTCCACAGGTAACTACAATTTTGTATCACGTTGATTTTCAGTAACTTACAAAAAGCGTAGTTAGAAGGCTTTTGGCAAGGCCAACACAATGCACGTTCTTCGCTATCATTACCTGCTCTCTTGGTCAGCTGCGCTTAAGACCAAGAGGAGGAGACAAGCTTGGTGATAGCTTTTAGATGTAGACATACAAAGAATTTAGCGTACGGGTAATGGCAACGATTTGGTATTATACTTAACAAAAAGAGCACTGATGTAACAAGGAAACATGCTGCTCTCCAAAGCAGTTATGCGGGTTCGATTCCCGTGTGCTCTTTTTGTTATGATGGCTTGGCATCGATGCGTTAGGGTCAAATTAAGATTTACGGAAACGAAAGCCCCTGTTTTGCAAGTTAAAGTGCCTAAGGAATTGTTCAAAAATAAATTTACACTCTGAGAGGTGATTTTTCGCCTTGATACTTCGTTATTTTTAGCCTTTGGCAGAGCTCGGCACAGCGTAGCTGTAGCCATCGGTTTTTGCCCGTAGCGCTGCTATGGGCGCAAAAAATAGCCTCGTCTCAAAACAAAACCTCTACCTCAAGAATAGCAATTTAATTTCTCACCATTCCTAAGGCAAGTTTTTAAGCCTACTTTAACTTATCATCTTCTGATGGTTAGGTTGCGTCAGGTAGGTTTGAATACGCCATTAAATACAGATTTTTTTCTGTGAAGTCAATTAGGTTGCAAGAAATAACTGCGACTTTGCGGAACCTTTGTCGAGCAGTCAGGCTTTTTCTACGCTTTGTATTTTATGGGTATTGGCTCATTGCAGCGGCTAAATATTGCTTGAGTTGAGTTTGTAAAGATTTAGGGGCAAGTACTTTAACGCTTGCGCCCAGTTTGGCTAATTCCATCATGAGTTCATAGTTGATAATGAGTTTCTTTTGAAGCCTAAACTCCTGCTCGTTGTCTATGAGTACATGTTGCTCATCATAGTCAAACAAAGGTTGGGCTTTGAAGTATTGGGCGCGGGCATGGTTCATGCTGAGCACTACAGTTTCTGGCGGGGTTTCACTGATATATAAGCCAAATGAATGCTTCATTAAATCATCAAGTGAAATAGGTTTGCGTTTGAAAAAACCTTGAGTGGTGGGTTGTTTTTGCTGGGTAGCAATGATTCGGTCTAACCCAAATATTCTGAACTTTTGGTCGTGTAAAGTTTCGCCTATAATATACCAACGGTTTTTGTGTTCTTTGAGCCAATAAGTAATGTAGTCAAAATAACTTCCCCATTTTAACTGTATATTTTAGTCGCTATACATCGTTGAAAAATAGCCGAATAGCGCTGCTATTAGCCGATTTTTCGCCTTGTCTAGCGAAAAAATATTTACTTAAATTTGCTGACATTATTTCGGCAACATTACTAAGGGCGTATCACATACTCTTTTATTTGGGTGTGGGTAAATTTTTTATGGTTAAAAGCCACTGTTCTTCGGTCTTCTATAGCTTGATAGAAGAAAGAGATCAGGTGACTGCCGTCAAAGCTAGGGGCATACTCAAATACCACATAAGGCTCAGCAGAAGTTTGCAGAATTTTGTATTTCATGGCGTTGTCTAACTTTTGAAATATCCCGCGCACATCTTTAAATATGTCTAATCCCTGGAACTGTTCCAGGGCAGAAGCAGTCATTTTTAAAGCATTGAGTTCTTCGGCCGACAGGGCTATGGTTTGAGCAAGCAGTTCAAAATCACCTTCAGTATAGTAATAGCCTTTGGTTTTCCAATTGAACTTGACGGGAGCGTCGTATTCTTCGCGCATGTACTTCAAGTCAGCTTTGAGGGTTCTTTCGGATGAATTGCATATTTCAATGAGTTTTTTCTTGGGTACTGTTCCATCAGTAAACAGCTTCAGTTGTTCGTGGATTTTTCTGATTCTTTGAGCACGGGCTTTCGGGGTGGTTGTCATTTTTAAAGGATTTTTGAAAAAAAAATTGAGTAGGACGTTTTTTTTGCACGCCTTTGATTTTGATTTGTAATATTAGAAAAAAAACGATACTATTGTATACTTATAAACCAAATTAACTCAAACATTAAACATCTGGCTTATGCGATTTCGTCTTACCTTAAGGAGGCTGTCTACTCCTTGCAATATTCCTATCAATTACCAATCTTATATTTCGGCAAATATTTATCGTTTGCTTGAGCTTGCTGATGCCCAATATGCGGCTTTTCTGCACGACAAAGGCTATGAAGGCGAGGGAAAGAGGTTTAAGTATTTCACTTTTGGGCAGTTGAAGATTCCACGCGGAAAGTGGCAAATGAGAGAAAGCAGAATGCTTATCAATGCACCTGTTGTTCACCTTGAGACTTCGTTTTTGGTGGATAAAACCGTAGAAAAGTTTGTGGCGGGTGTTTTTCAAGACCAGCACTTATACATCAATGATGCTTTTGCCCACAATGACTTTTTGATAGAGCAAATAGAGATGTTGCCGACAGTGGCGTTTGGTGAAATGATGCGCTTTAGCTGCCAATCGCCCTTGATCATTACCCGCAAAAACAAGCATAATAAACATTGTACTTACCTGGCTCCTGGCGATGCGTTGTACCATGAAATTTTTATAGAAAACCTGCGTAGTAAGCATCAAACCTACCTGAGTCAACAACTCCCCCACAATGGGTCAAATACTCAGATACCCCCCCAACTAGAGGTGCTTAACAATGGCAAGATGAGCTCTAAACTTATTACGCTCAAGCCTTGGCTAAAGCAAGGAATCAAGGTTAAAGGTTGTTTGTTTGACTTTGAGCTCACGGCTCCTCCTGAAATGCTCAAAGTAGGGTTTTATGGAGGCTTTGGGAGTAATTGTGCTCAAGGTTTTGGGATGGTGGAGGTGATATAATCACTTTAGTCAATAGCCCCTACAGCCTCAAGTCCTTAGATGCCGATGCATATCGGTGCTTCAAGTTTGAGGCGGCTCTACAAGCAACTTACCGATTTTATAATGTATTGATTTTTAATGGTTTATAAAATCGGTAGATGGAAGTCAACAGTCGATGGTAGCTGACGTATCTATAAAATTTTCACTAAGAAACCGAACGCTGTGAGCTTAATGCCAATTAAACAGCACAGGCATCTATAAAATACCTGCTTGGGTAAGGTTGTAAACGCATATTTAATACTACAACTGTCCGTATCAAGCTAGATTTATCATTTCTAACCCTCACTAAGCTTGCCCTCCTCCTCTTGGTCTTAAGCGCAGCTGACCAAGAGAGCGGGTAACAATAGCGAAGAATGTGCATTGTGTTGGTCTTGCCAAAAGCCCACTACAAGAGATAGTTATTTGAGACGCTTGAATTACTCAATACCTTCATTCACAGTGAGTTTGTATGGGTTTTCAATCAGACTTGGTATCATTTCTAACCCTCACTAAAATGAAAAAAACAATTGAAAACATAGCGTATAAGTGGCTTACTAAACCTACAGGGGACCCTTTTGTAGATGTGGGGGGCGTGGTGATGGACTACTTTGCCCGCCTGCACCCAGGTAAAGACGTGTTGGGTTTGATTGAAAGCATGACCGATATATACGTAAATAACTGGTCGGGCAAACTCAATGCTTTTTTCTTGAACTCTACGATTACCCAACCGGCTTTTAAGGGGCAAAAGAAAATAGATGAAACGCTGAAGTATTTTAAAGAACTGATCCAAGACAAGAGAGCGTTTCAGGAGGGGTATTGTAGGATAACGGGCCGAAAAACCAAGTTATTTTATGCGGGTAGAGACAACCATATTTTGTCGGGTTCGGGCACGTTTATCAATTTTCATTCGGCTTTTGAGAGTGGTTTGACTTTGTCGAAGGAGGTGCTCATTCGCATATTTTTCGTGCCTTTTGGCTTGCTACAGGTAAGCGACAAAATTGCGCTTATTCAAAGTAATGACCTTGAGGTAAGTAAATACTTTGTGTTGAAAAATTGCCAGGAAAATATACAGGGCATTGCCACTGGTGCTTCGGAAGGGGTGCTGAAGTCAAGTTTGAAAAACCCTGCCAGTGCTTTGTTTGGCTTTATTGATGATTGTGTGAGTGATTTGAAAACAGTGGTTGATGACAGGTCAAAGCTCAAAGACATTGCTTTTAACATCTATCATTTTACCAATTTTGGCGCAAGCCCTGAAGTACAACTCTATCACCTCCACTCTACGGCCTTTAGGTTTTACCTGACGTGCCTCAACCCTCGTTACCGAGACGATTGGCAAGGGTTTGTAAGTGCGCATTATCATAATAGCAAATTTAAGAATATCAAGTTCAATCGTACCAGCGCTGTTTGGGAGGATAAAACCAAGGTGGCAAAGTATGGCGAATACAAAAACTGGAGCAACTCCATTTACAACAAGTTGCTGCTCAACCAACCTATCTTAGCAGAGATACTCAACTGGAGTAAAAAATACCCCTTTAATTTTAAGATTGTTGAAATTTACCAAACTCATATCAGAAATATGGACAAGCATACGCTGAATAAAATTAAGGAACTCGCCGATTTTGTGATCCGGCAAAAAGAAGAGGACAAAATAAAGCGTACTATTACGCGCCTGAGGGGATGCAAAAGCACCCATGAAGTGCGTCAGGTGCTATTGAAATGGGTAGGGCAACATTACCAGAATGGCGAACAAACCCCACTCATTACCTTAGAGGAGTATACTCAATACCTTTTTCCTGAGGGAATTAATTGGCGGGAAATCAGGGATTTGTTGCTGATAGGTATTTATCAAAAGCTGCACGAGCACCAAATGCAAATAGCCCTGGAGTCGTCGGAAGGTGATAAAGAAGAAGAAACCGAAACTATAAACCAATAAACTGATGAGCTTAAAAATACAAGGTTTTATATTGATTGATGTAGATGTGGTGGCGTTGAACAATGCGGGAAAAAGTAACTCTAGTAACTTTGACAATGCAATGGCTACCAAAAAGATTTACAAGAATGGCAAAGCTTACACTTATGTGTCGGGGCAAGCCTGGCGTTATTGGTGGCGCGATACGCTTCAAAAAAACTATGGCTGGGATTTATCGCCTGTAATCAGAGATAAGAAAATTGCTTTTACGGCCGCCAACCCTATTACATTTGCCGATGATGATGTGTTTGGGTATATGAAAGCTGCCAAGGAGGTAAAAACAGATGATCAAGGGGAGCCTGTGCTTAGTAAGGGGGGCAAAGAGCAAAAAGTAGATGTAACGGTTACCAGAAGTTCGCCGCTCAGAAACTCTGCCATTATATCGGTGGCAGCTACCCGCACTGTCGAAAACTGGTCGAGTATGGCGCGTCAAGAGGGGGACTCGGTGCCTTATAGCAAAGAAGAATACAGTGCGGTGATGAAGGGGATGTTTTCGTTGGATATGGGGCAGGTAGGTACTTTTGCCAGTTATAACAAAACGGGGTTTAAAAATCTGACGGAGAAACTGAGGGCTGAGGCTTTGGCGGGTGGAGCCACTGAACTGGCCGACCCTTTTGTAAAAGATGGCAAGGGCAATGCGCA
This sequence comes from Microscilla marina ATCC 23134, assembly GCF_000169175.1. Classification (NCBI taxonomy): domain Bacteria; kingdom Pseudomonadati; phylum Bacteroidota; class Cytophagia; order Cytophagales; family Microscillaceae; genus Microscilla; species Microscilla marina. Next base: position 64,841 of record NZ_AAWS01000046.1, on the reverse strand, counting down.
CCAATTGGTACAATTGCCCAAAGAGGTAAGGATACAACGAATGAAGGACACCATTGGGGCACTCAAAACTATTTCGGGGGGGGCAATGCAAACCAATAATATGGCAGATGTAACGCCTAAGTTTATTGTATTGGCAACTACTACCACTGGCAATCACCCTTTTTCGCACATTGCCAAAAACGGGGGGGCTTACCAAGAAAATGCAGAACTCAATATTGCGGGTTTAGAGGAGGTGTTGACAGATTATAAGGAGCAGTTGAAAGGTACAGTGTATATAGGAAAGCGCAATGGTTTTATGGATGAGTACCATGAAGTGTTGCAAGCATTGGCAGACAAGTTTGACAACGTAGAATTATGTTCGGTCAATCAGGCCATTGACCAATATTGTGCTCAGGTAGAAAACCAGGTGGAATAATGAGGGTTTTCAAAATAGATATTACGAGCTGGACGGCTAGTTTTCGTTACCCCAACCTTATCAGTGGTTTTCAGCCTACGCTGGAGGTGCCTCCAGTAAGTACCGTGTTGGGGCTCATCAATGCTGCTGCGGGGCACTATGTGGCACATAGTACGCTAAAATTGGGGTATTATTTTGAGTACCAAAGCAAAGCGGTTGACCTGGAAACGATTTACCAAATTGGGGCACACAAGGGGATGCCAAGCAACCATGCCAAATCTAACATTATTCGGAGGGAGTTTTTGTTTGAGGCATTTTTACGCTTGTATGTGACCAGCCAAGAAGTGGCCGATTACTTTCGTTCGCCTGTGTATCCCATTGTATTGGGCAGGATGAATGACTTGGCTAGTATAGCAGGGGGGGTTCGTGAGTGTAGCTTGGTACCCAGAGATCATGCCGACCAACTCAGGGGGCAAGTAGTGCCTTTTAGTAAGCATCAATTACCAGGGCAAATACAAGCTTTGCCTAAATACTTTACTGACTCTTTTCCGCGAAACAATTTAGGGGTAGAGCCTTACTCGGTGATTGGACATGGGCAAGGGGTAAGTGCTCGCCTGGAGGCGTTTAGGGATGAGGAGAAAGAGGTAGATGTTTATTTTCACGACTTAAGTTTTTAGTATGCTTTTTATCCCTGCTTTTTGGGTTGCCTAGCCGAGAAGCAGTGATATCATTTAACAAACCATCTCAACTATGGATATACTGGCAAAATCAACCCCACCGCTTACGCTAAAACAACATATAGATGATTGCTTGGGCATACATAAATACTTGCCCACATTGTTTCCTGCTATAGACAAACTGCCTGGTTTTGAACGATTTTGGGAGGTGTTGTGGCTTGCCATTGTTTTTCATGATTTGGGCAAGGCACACCAGGAGTTTCAAAAACTACTGAGGGATAAAAAGAATGAGTGGAACCGCCAAAGGCATGAATTGTTTTCGGTGCCTTTTATCAAGGCTTTTGATATAGATGAGGCCATTCAGGAGGTGCTGATGTTAGTGGTGGCAGGGCATCACAAAAACTTTCAGGTGCTTTTGACTGATTTTATAGAAAAAACTTATGGGGCAGATGAGTTTTCTTTTGATGATGATAGAGAGACTTTTCATGAAGTTTTTTACGCCTATGTAGATCAACCGAAGGTAAAGGAGTTGTTACATTCTTATGCGGTAAAAATAACAACTATTCAGGCAATTGATATTGAAGGTTTTGTGAGAAGGTATAAAAAACGACCTTGGGTATCAAGCCATCCCAATTACTGGTTTTTGTTGCTGTTGTTTGGTGCCCTGAAACATTGCGATCATTTGGGTTCGGCAAGGGTTGCTCATTTGCCTAAATTAGAAAACTATGACTTTGAGTTTTTGCGTCATTTGCGCATCAGGTTGCAATTGGGGGGCAAGGACTTTTATACCCACCAAAAACTATGTAGCAGGGTAAAGGGACATTTGATTTTAACTGCGCCTACGGGTTCGGGCAAAACAGAAAGCGCTTTGCTTTGGCTCAAAAACCAATTGGCACACACTGGGCAAGGCAGGGCTTTTTATATCTTACCTTTTACTGCGTCTATCAATGCCATGTATGAGCGACTTAGCAAAGATATGGACACCGAAGCAACCAAAAAGGTGGGCATGCTGCACGGTAAATTGAGTGCTTATTTGAGTCATTATTTTGAGGAACACCAATATACTACCAGCGAACGGAAAGAAAAGATAAGAGAGTTAAGGGAAAAGTTTAAGCATATACTGACTCCCATAAAAGTGGTGACTCCTTTCCAATTGCTGAAGCATTTGTTTGGCTTGCGGGGCTTCGAACAAGGGGTGTTTGAATGGGTAGGCAGCTATTTGATTTTTGACGAGATACACGCCTATAGCCCCCAGGTAGCGGCTCAGATCAAGGTATTGCTGGAGTTTATGACCCAGCATTTGCATAGCCAGGTGATGATTATGACGGCTACTTTGCCACGCTTTCTCAAGCAAGAATTGAGGCAAGTCTTGGGCAACCCGCAAGAGATAGAAGCAGATGCGGCTTTGTACCAAAGTTTTAGAAGACACCAAGTGGTGCTCCAAGAAGGCTTATTAGCAGATAACTACCCCTTGATTGAAGGAGAACTCAACGCTGGCAAAAAGGTATTGGTGGTATGCAACACCGTCAAACAAGCCCAGGAGACTTATCAATACTTTGCTGAACACAGCGCCACCAAAATACTGTTGCATGGGGCTTTTAATGGGGCAGACCGCAACCAAAAAGAACAGCGGTTGCTCAAGGGGGAGAATACGCAAGATGCCAGCCCTGTAGTACAACTGTTGATAGGTACTCAGGCTATAGAAGTGAGCTTAGATATTGACTATGATGTAATTTATAGCGAACCTGCTCCTATAGACGCCCTTATTCAACGATTTGGCAGGGTAAACCGCCAACAAAAAAAAGGGATTTGCCGCTGTGTGGTATTTAAGCAAAGTAACAAGGCAGATACTTACATTTATAACAAGCAAGTGGTAGACAAAACTCTGGAGATTTTTGAAAGAAACGCGGTAAACAATCAAGGGGTGATCAACGAAAATCAATTGCAGGATTTTATAGACGAGGTATACCCTGCCTGGGACGAGGCTGGACAAAAGGAGTTTGATAAGACTTATGGGTATTTGAAGCAATCATTGAAGACACTTTCGCCGTTGGTGCATTCTAAAACTAAAGAAGAGGAATTCTATAGACAGTTTGACGGGATAAAGGTATTGCCGCAAGCGCAACGCGCCCAGTTTGAGGAGTATTTGAAGGATTTTGATTTTATCAATGCCGAAAATCTCAAGGTGCAGGTGCGAGAGGGTAAATTTAAGGGGTGGCTTGATAATCACTTGGTGCGTACCAATCATTTTACGATGAGCAAACAGGGCGACAAGGATGGATATATACAAATCGACTATTTTGAAACCCGCAAAAAATATGACCCTGCCCTGGGTTTGTTAAACGATGAAGAGATTACCTGGATAGACGATAATCAACTTTAAAACTTAAGCCATGCAAATCACGCCTACTCACCTCAATTATTATCATATATGCCACCGCAAGCTATGGTTGTTTGCGGCGGGCATTACCATGGAGCATACTTCTGACACGGTTTATGAAGGTAAACTCATTGGCGAAGCTGCTTACCCCCAACGCCCCGTGCGTTATACGGAGCTGGATTTGGGCATTGCTAAAATTGATTTTTATGATCCTCATCGGCGTATTGTCCACGAAGTAAAGAAATCGGACAAGATGGAGGAAGCCCACATTGCTCAAGTAAAGTATTACCTTTATTTGTTGTATCAACAAGGAATCACTGATGCAAAAGGGCTGTTGGAATACCCCAAACTGCGCAAAATCCAAGAGGTACTACTCACCAGTATTGATTTAGTAGAAATACCTGAGCAACTGGCAGCCATTGAACAGTTGATTGCCCAGACCAAATGCCCTGCCCGGCTCAAGAAGTCGTTTTGCCGTAGATGTAGTTATTTTGAGTTTTGTTATGCCGAAGAAGTAACAGAAGAAGACCTTTAAAACAGAAAAATTCTATGCCTAAAACTTATTATCTGTTCAACCCTGGTAGGTTGTCGAAAAATAACCGTAGCCTGAAGTTTACTCCGGTAGATGCTGAGGGCAATGCTAAAAAACCTACCTATTTGCCCATTAATGATATTAACGAATTGTGTGTACTGGGCAGTTTAGACGCTAACAGCGCTTTGTATAATTTTTTGGGGCAACAAAAAATCCCGGTTCATTTTTTTGACTACTATGAACATTATACAGGCTCGTTTATGCCTAAAGATTATTTGCTGGCGGGCAAAGTACATATTGCCCAAACCCAGGCTTATACCCAACCTGCACAACGTTTGGTCATTGCACGAAAGCTACTTGAAGGGGGCATTTATAATATGCTCAAAAACCTGGGCTATTACCAAAACCGAGGCAAAGAAGTGACAGTGTATGGAAGTAAGATTAAACAGTATTATGAAACTATCCGACAAGCCCAGGAGATGCCTATTGCCGAACTCATGGGGCTGGAGGGCAATGTTCGTCAGGTGTATTACCAGGCATTTGATACCATTATCAACGATTTTGCGATGCAAGGCAGGAGCCGCCAACCTCCACTGAACGAGGTAAATGCACTTATTTCGTTTGGCAACAGTTTTTGTTATAACCTTTGTGTAGGGCAGATTTACCATACCCAACTCGACCCTACGATTAGCTTTTTGCACGAGCCAGGAGCACGAAGGTATTCGCTTGCCCTGGACATAGCAGAGGTGTTTAAACCAGTACTTGTAGATAGGTTGATATTTGCTTTACTCAACAAAAAACAGATTCAGGCAAAGCATTTTGATAAAAAGCTCAATGCTTGTTACTTGAATGAGTCGGGTGGAAAAATATATTTGAAGGCCTGGGACGAACGCCTGAAAGAAACGATCAAACACCGGGCAATGAACAAGAATGTGAGCTATAGAAGGTTGGTAAGGATGGAGTGCTATAAGCTGGTGAAGCATGTGTTGGGAATAGACGAGTATTCACCTTTTAAAATGCGTTGGTAGTATGTATGTGATATTGGTATATGATTGTGGCGAGAAACGGGTAAATAAAATGCGGAAACTTTGCCGCAGGTACCTCCACTGGATACAGAACTCGGTGTTTGAGGGAGAGATAAGTGAAGTAAAGCTCAAGGAATTATTGCTGGAGGCTGATCAGTTTATTGACAAAGCTTATGACAGCATCATTGTGTTTAAGAGCAGAGAGCAAAAGTGGTTGGACAAACAAATCGTTGGGCAAGAAAAGAATGATTTGGATAATTTTATTTAAATTGGGGTACTTAAAGGTTGCCTGATAACGATGTGTATCGTTTGCCAAAAGTTCTTTGACATCTTGAAAAATATTGATACAAAACCCTACAGTAGCAGGCGGCTAAAAACCGGAGTTTAGAGCACCTGAGAGGGGGTATTGTCGTCGGTCTCAGAAAAAATACAGGCGAAACTGGTGTGAAAAAACTTCTTTACTTACAACTAACTGACTATAAGCGCATTACAATGTCGTCAGTCTCCAGGGCAAATCGTATTACTGGAGACCGACGACATTTTTTTAAATATTGAGCTCTAGAAGCTACGCACATACGTTGTATGGCATATTTTTTTTACTAAATTTAACGGACCTTAATCGCACCATATAGGATTTGAAACGACTATTACACTGGAGTATTAGATGATGCAAGAAACACCTTAATCGCACCATATAGGATTTGAAACGAATTTAGATTAATACGAATGTACCAAATCATAAAAGGACCTTAATCGCACCATATAGGATTTGAAACCTACCAAAACATAACTCCCTGTAAATCAAGCGTTTACACCTTAATCGCACCATATAGGATTTGAAACGAGAATTGGGATAAGTAGTTCAATACAAGCGTAAAAAACCTTAATCGCACCATATAGGATTTGAAACTCTTATGTTTGCTACTAAAGATTGATACCTCTCAGGGACCTTAATCGCACCATATAGGATTTGAAACATATATCAGCAATATCTTGTTGCTTTACCTTTCGTTACCTTAATCGCACCATATAGGATTTGAAATTGATTAGGTTTGGCCCAGGGGTGATAAGCATCGTATACCTTAATAGCACCATATAGGATTTGAAATTTGTAGTAATGTAGTAAGGTGTTTTATAGATTTCTACCTTAATAGCACCATATAGGATTTGAAATTAAACTGGCGCTGAGGTTGAGGTTTAATTCCTAAATACCTTAATAGCACCATATAGGATTTGAAATGGTATCATGGATTTCCAGTGCTCTTTTTTTGAATTGCACCTTAATAGCACCATATAGGATTTGAAATTTAATCAAGAGGGAGATGCATATACCTGTTGTAAAAACCTTAATAGCACCATATAGGATTTGAAATCCTTTTTTATGGTGATGGTTGGGAAAACAAGTGTAAACCTTAATAGCACCATATAGGATTTGAAATCCTTTTAGGGCATATACATCTATATCTTCAGTAATACCTTAATAGCACCATATAGGATTTGAAATGGTAGTAAGCTTGGACTGGTAGATTTACTTTGCCCTCACCTTAATAGCACCATATAGGATTTGAAATCAGGAAAGCGTATAGAGTTTTTCACCAAAGCGGCTACTACCTTAATAGCACCATATAGGATTTGAAATGCGCACACTACTTATTACGACGATAAAGAAGAAGTAAACCTTAATAGCACCATATAGGATTTGAAATTGGTCTGTAGTGGCCTGTTTACATCGGCACTGGTAAACCTTAATAGCACCATATAGGATTTGAAATATGAGTAGTAGGTGTTAGTTGCCGTGTTGGTGTTTTACCTTAATAGCACCATATAGGATTTGAAATAGGGTGGATGTTGTGAAATTCCACCACCGCCACCACCTACCTTAATAGCACCATATAGGATTTGAAATTTTTAACCGAGTCTGATCAGCATATTGACAGTTTCCACCTTAATCGCACCATATAGGATTTGAAATGCTGCTACATTTGCATCATCAGCCGTGCTGACTACACCTTAATCGCACCATATAGGATTTGAAATGTGAAACAACTGCGGTACAAACAAAGCAGGGAATCAACCTTAATCGCACCATATAGGATTTGAAATCACCCTGCGACTTACTTTTTCGTTTGTGCCAATGATAACCTTAATAGCACCATATAGGATTTGAAACAGGTCTACCAAATCCTCAAACAGAAGCACAACCTTTACCTTAATAGCACCATACAAGATGCGAAAACAGGTTCAATTTCTGTACATCCGTCAATAATCTGGCTCCACAAAAATGTGGGTGTTATTGACTGGGCGATTGTCAGGTAGTACAGACTAAACCACTGCTAAAGCACAAACCCCCTTGATGTTTATGTATCAAGAGGGTTTATTGTAAATATAAAATAAAGATTGAGTAAAATTTAAAAACAAAATAGCAAGTGATGATCGTTGTATTATTTAATATAAAAGTCAAATAATTACATTTAGTTATACAATACTCACATCTCCTACCGTCATTTGCTGAAGACAAAGCCACTCCCAGGCTTGAGGGTGATCATCGAAGTAAGCTACATTGAACGACTTTTTAATCTGTTTTTTTATTTCGTCCATCGTTTGTTGAGTAGACAATTGCGCCACATAAGAAGGGGGATTAGTCAGCGCAAAGTACGAAGTACCATACTCGAACTGATGAGGAGCTATTTCGGTACTTATCCAGCACTGTAGCTCTGGCCGGATAATGAAATCGCGTTGGGTATTGTCTTCTAAAAAACCTGTGGGTCTGTACTCTGCCGAAATCTCAGGTATTCGTAGCATTTCTTGTTTAAACGCTTGATCAGGCATTGTTGCTGATGCACTGAGCCATTGGTATGTCAAGATATTTTCTTCTGAAGCATAAAATATTTTGACGTAATCTGATTGATGTAATGTTCGCATATGAATTTTGGTGATTTAATAGTGAGTTGGCATAACCCACTTGTTTTTCAACTATGACCTATAATAAAATGAATGGATATTACTATAGGTATACTCAAGGCCTGATGAGTAAGTTTTTGCAAAAATCGCCAAAATGGTACACAAACAATTTAAATCATTAAATAACAAAGGTAAAATAGATGTTTTCGTAAAAACCATCGTTTCAGTTTTTTCCCCTTATTTTATACTTGTATGTAGCATTGCTTCAGACAAACCTCTACACTTACCCTCGCTTCTTTTGGCAAATCCACTTGAGTTTCAAATAAATTTTACATTTATTTGAAATAGCTTGACAAATATTTGTCTGGCAAGTAACCAAGCCGATTATTATGCAACAACTTTCGGGCTTAGATGCCACTTTTTTATATATAGAGTCAAACCGTGCCCCTATGCACGTAGGAGGGGTGTACATATTTGAACCTTCCAAAGACAATGAGCGCTTTAATTACTATCAATTCCGCGATTTCATCGAATCTCGTTTACACATTTCAAGGGTTTTCAGGCAACGCTTAGTAGAAGCACCTTTAGACATGAGTCACCCTTATTGGATAGAAGACCCAGATTTTGACCTGGAATACCACCTACACCATGTGGCCATTCCTCAACCAGGTGGCTCACAAGAATTGCTCGACCTTGCCGCCCGTATTTTTAGTCGTACAATGGATCGCAAACGCCCTTTGTGGGAAATTACCATAGCCGAAGGACTCAATATTGAAGGAATTCCACCCAACTCGTTTGCCCTTATTACCAAAGTACACCACGCGGCTATAGATGGAGGCTCCGGCGCCGAAATGATGGGAGCTTTGCTGAATCCGTCACCCGCAAAACGCCCCAAAGACAATGAAGAACACCATTATTGGGAGTCTGAGCGTATTCCTACTGGTATAGAGATCATTGCCCGTAACTATATCAAATCGGTGGGCACCCCGGTAAAGCTTGCCAAGTTTTTGTATGAGGCAGTAGGCAATACTATAGATGTGGCAAAAGAGGCCATTACCAAATGGATAGAGCCCCCCCCAATGCCATTTACTGCCCCCACTACTTTGTTTAATGCTCCGGTAACTGCGCATCGTATTTTTGGTGGAGCCAATATTCCGCTGGAACGCATCAAAAAAATGAAAAATATTGCCAAGACCACTGTCAACAATGTAGTATTGGCAGTATGTGCAGGTGCTTTGCGGCGTTACCTAAAAGACAAAAATAACTTGCCCAAAAAGCCTTTGGTGGCAATGGCTCCTATATCGGTACGCAGCGAAGAAGACAAGGGGACGATGGGCAATAAGGTATCGGCTATGTTGGTATCGCTTGCTACCAACGAAGAAGACCCTTTTAAGCGTTTGATGCTTATTCATGAAAGTGCTACCAGCTCTAAGGTATATAGCAAGGCTATAGGTGCCGACAAGATTATGGATTTGGTGCCTTCGGAACTGGCAGCCCTGGCGGCGCGCTTGTATACCAAGTCGAAAGTAGTAGAGTATATACGCCCTATATATAACCTGGTCATCACCAATGTACCTGGTCCTCCGATTCCCTTGTACATGGGAGGAGCTAAACTGTTGAACCACTATGGTACTGCGCCACTCATAGACGGGGCCGGGCTATTGATGGTAGTCTTTAGTTATGCTGGGGCTATTACTATTAGTGCTACTTCGTGCCGTGAACTAATGCCCGACCTGGACAAATTTATTGAAAATATTTATGAGTCACTAGATGAACTGGAGCAAGCAATACAAGTGATCGCTCCTGCCAGTCAAAAATAGCCAATGGTCACTTCACCATATGACCCAACAAGCCCACCAATGGCATTATTGGTGGGCTTGTTGATATACTATCGTACTTGTATTTACTTAGTCGTTTGTCAAGCCTTGTTTTTCTCTTTCCAGTCTGGCTTTTTCTCTTTCAGTTTTGCGTAGTTTACTTCCTATATTTCTATTCACAAAAAACAGTATCAGGTAAAGTACCAAACTAAATACGGCAATGCCTATGCCCCAGTTAATCAACTGTGGGTTGTATTGAAGCAATAATGCCCATTTGTACATGGCATACAAAAACAAGAGAAAACTTACTAAAATAAAGAATCCATCTTTGTAATAGGTAGGGTTGTTTTTGAATAATAAGGCAAACTGAAATTTTTTGATATAGCTCCAGTTCCCTCTGCCACTGGTAATCTCATCACCAAATATATTTGACCTTACCAGGTCTTCGCCTCCCAGATGTTCTTTAATGCATTTTTCTACTTCGGTAGTACGTATCTCCAGGCTACTTCGCTTGAGGTTAACCATTTGCAAAAACAGTAACAGCCCGGCATACATCAAGGGCAAAACCAGCAAAACCTGTTTGATGGGCAGTGGTATCTTGGTAGACGAAATTTCGGCAGTAGGCGCGGCCATTTTTTCTTGCTTACTTTTGGCGGTAATCATGTACTTTTTTACCTCCTGTTGGTTAAAAGTAAATAAGCTATCGGGCTTAATTATTTTTCGGGTAATTTTGTTACGGTCTTTTTCGGTCAACACCTTAAATATTGCCTGCCATTGAGAGATAATTTTGATGGTATCGGCCTTAAGTGCTCCTTTTGGCAACTGTGGTACTTCCTTCAGCTTTTTGGTATCCTTTACACTGGTTCTCATCAACGCTGGGTCAGGTGTTGGTTTTTCTTTCTTTTTGGCCACCCTTTTTTTGCTAAAAGTATTGAGTATTTTCCAGGTTTTATACTTCCACTTCCACGAAGGAGACTCTTTATCTATGGCTAACCAAGGCGTAATTTCATCGCTGTGTTTAAGCTTGGTAAATTTACTCTGAACGCTATCTATTTGCACACCTACTGGCATTTTTTCATCTACCCATATCTGAATAGCCCGATACTGTCTCTTGAGGCGGACAAGCCCTGCTTTGCTTGCCGAGTCTTTGACTCTCATGTTATAGTATAACCCTTCTGCCTGGGTATTTAGTAATTGTTTGATAGCTTTGGTTGCCTTCAATAACTGTTTAGCTTTGCTTTCGGGTACAGTATCATTTGCTGCTACTGTTTCCAGTTGTTTGATAGTACTGTCAAGTTTGGGCAACGAATCGGACAGGGCAAGTTTTGATAGTTCGGCCGAATCTTCATCTATTTGATTTTGATTGGCTACAAGGTCTTCCAGTTGTTTTTGAATAGAGGGCAGACTATCGAGGTGAAACCCTTTTTTGGTTTGATTATAATAGGTAAGCATGGGGGAGTCGTCAGACGCTGTACTATCTATTAGCTGCATGATGTTAAGGCGCTTTACTCTTGTAATAGAGTCCTGGCTGTTCAGAAACTCGCGATACGTTACCTTATCCAGGTACCCTTTGCCATACACGTGCTCCCACTGAGTAAGCATGTCGTTTGCTTTTTGCCAGGCAGAAGGTTTAAAATCCCGGTTAAAAATCAAGGCAAGAAACACCACTAAAAACAAAATAGCCCTTGTGTAAGTTTGCTTGATTTGCAGCGATTTTTTATCAATTCTGCCCATCAACACCTCGCGGCTGCGGTAGAGCCCATCCAGTAACTGTTCTTTATAGTCCGCCATAGTATCGTTTTGGTAGCAATGAAGAAATTAAAGTGTAATATTTTAAAAAAAACACATAAATAAAAACGATTGCCCTAAAATTTACCCCACGTTTGTTATATACAACAAAACCCTGTAAACAATTCTGTTTATCAGGGTTTTAACTCATACCTGGTGGTCTAAACCAGCATCTATTAATGCTTGAGCTGTTTACTCACCCACCCTCACAAATGCTCCCCAGTAGTAAGGTGCCACATAAATCTTTTTACCTGCTTTTTTGTAGTTCCGTAAATACTCCTGTGCCGCCCTAAAAGCGGCTCATCAACACTTGAGTAGCCGTTCCAAAGGGTCCTTAGATGCATATCGGTGCCATTAGCCTTTAGGCTGGTTTGCAAGCCTATTGCCTGGTTTATAATACCTTGACTTTTAAATACTTATAAAATCGGCAGATAGAAGACCGTAGTCGCTTCGCAGAGCTCCCTACAGTCGAATCGTAATTTACCTACTCATAATTAAAACAAAAAAAGCTGCTTAGTCACATCATCACAATGCGTCTAAACAGCCTACTTTAAAAATTAAAACCGTTTTTCTTTATTTTTTTTTCTCCTTACTCCCTCCAATACAACACCTTGACTTTCTAACTCAGTGGCTATTTACTTCCTTTATAAACCGCTAAAAATCAAGAAGCTATAAATCGGTGACATGCCTGCAAGCCAGCTTCAAGCCAGAGGCTATATTACTTCTTAGGTTTTTTCTGGGGTGGTACTTTTATCTTGTCGGTTTTCTTTACCCCTTTTACTACCTCTATGTTTATCCCATCCGAAATACCCGTTTTGAGGTCAACTCTTTTAAACTTTTGCTTGCTTACTTCTACCTCTACATAAGGTTTGTCTTTGCCTCCTTTAGTTTTTGACTTTTCAAACTGCAGCAGTTTTTCTTTAATCGCCAACACATTCACTTTTTTGGCAAGCACAATATCGGCATTGGCACTATAGCCCGCCCTTAATTTATCCTTTTCGTTGAGCAACAGCTTGGCGCGAATGTCAAATTTAATCGCTCCCTCTTCGGTTTTGCCTTTCGGCGAAATGTATTCCAGTTTTGCCTTGAACACCTTGTTTTCGATGGCGCCTATTGTCAGGCCAAGGTCCATTCCTTCTTTTATTTTGCCCACTTCCGACTCATCTATCTTTCCTTCAAACACCAAGTTGTTCATATCGGCCACCACCGCAATGGTAGTACCTTCGTTAAAATTGTTTCGCTCAATCACCGAGCTACCCACTCGCACTGGCACATCTAGCAAAATACCGTCTACCGTAGAGTACACACTGTTGGCAATGTTACCCGCCCGTTGCAAAGCTCCTTGTTGGGTGAGCTTTAGGTTATCTTTGGCAGCATCTACGGCTTGTTGGCGCACATTCAAATCCAGCTTAAAGCGGTTAAACTCTTGCTGTGAAATCACCTTTTGCTCGTATAAACGTTTGTTTCTGTCATACTCTATTTTGGCGTTGTTATAATTGATTTGGGAATTTTGCAAATTGCTTTGGGCACTATTTAACCCCAGCAAATCACGGTTTTTACCGTCCAGGTTTTGTACCACCCTTACCCTTGCAATCATTTGTCCTTTGGTCACCTTCTCCCCTGCTTCTACATATAGCTCTTCTATAATGCCCGATACCTGTGGTTTTACTTGTACCTCACGGCGTGGCACTATCGATCCGGTAGCTACCGATTTTTTGATAATGGTTTTGGTAAATGGTTTTTCTGTTTTGTAAACAATCGGGTCTTTCTTCGATTTCTTATAGAAATAACCGCCCAACCAGACAGATAAAGCTATAAAAATCGCTCCTGTGATTCCAAAAAATACTTTTTTCATGGCAATACTTGGTTTTAATTCTTTTTCTCTATTATAACAGATGTAAATTTATGGTCTTTAGAATATAGTAAGCAAGTGCTTATACTTTGCTCACAGTATTTGGTCAAATGCAATATGTTACCAAACAGTTGAACAATCTTTGATTATACACCACTATTCATCACTCAATGCTTCTACCGGGTTTACTTTTGCCGCCTTGCGTGCTGGTATAAATCCTGCAAAGGTTCCAGTCACTACCAGGGTTACCAGGGCACTAATGGCAATGGTCATATCTACTTCCGGATTTTTAAAAAATGCGCCCTCTGCCCCCATAGAGTTAATAAACTCCATCAATGCAGTGCCCGCCAACAGACCAAAGTACCCCGAAAGTGCCGTAATTACGATAGACTCTTGCAATATAAGACTAATGATAGACCAAGGGGTGGCACCCAGTGCTTTTCTTACCCCAATTTCTTTGGTGCGTTCCCGCACAATCACCAACATAATATTACTTACGCCTACTGCTCCGGCAATGATGGTTCCTATACTTACAAACCAGCTAAATGCCCCTATGATAAAAAACAACCCCTGCACCCGGCGATACTCTTTTTCTACATTTGCCGACCCTAATGCTTTTTTATCTTTGGGGGCTATAGAATGTCGCTCTGAAAGCAAAGCCTTGATCTTTTTTTCTATGACTACTGCGGGTACTCCGTTTTTGGGCGTAAAAGCAAAAAAGCCTACCTTATTTACCTGGTTAAAGGCTTGCTGCAAGGCAGTATTAGAAATAATTACCCGTTCAGCTGCTTCTTTAATATCGTTGGCATCTCCTTTTCCTTTGATGGTACCCACCACCTTAAACGGAATGCCCTTAATGTCTATATATTTACCCAAAGGGTTCACCCCCTCTTCGAAAAGCAACTCTTGCACTCTGGTGCCTATCACTGCCACTTTACGCTTTTTTTCAATGTCTCTTTCATTCACAAAACGTCCGGTGAGCATTTCGGCAGGGCGCACCTTCAAATAATCAGGGTATTCGCCCCTTACCTCAAACGAAGCATTTTTTGTTTTATAATTTACCGTAAAGTCACCTCTCAACTGGTTGCGGGGAGCAATTACATCTATCTCAGGTATGGTATGACGAATGGCCTCTGCGTCGTCGTTGGTAAACTGAATACGACGCCCTGCCTGAAACCCTTTGAATGGTTCGCTGGTACGACGCCCCCAAACAAATACGGCATTTTTTGCCACATCAAAGCTTCCTTCTACCCCGTTCTGAAAGCCTCGCCCTGCTCCCAAAAGTACAATGAGCATAAAAATACCCCAAAATACCCCAAAAGCAGTCAAAGCCGTGCGGAGCTTGTGCTTTTTGATGGTGGCATATATTTCATTCCATTTGTCTAAATCAAACATTTTCTTTTAGTTATATAGTCAATAGTTGAGAGTCTATAGTCCATAGTCGGGAGTTTTTACTTTAGTCGATAGCTTTTCTCATAATTGAGAAATCGCTTTGCGCAACCATAAAACCATTTTTAAATCGCTTCACCCCATTTACCATCACCAAAGTAGCGTAGCTTTGGGAGTCTATAGTCCGTAGTCGGGAGTTTTTACTTTAGTCGATAGCTTTTCTCATAATTAATAAATCGCTTTGCGCAACCATAAAACAATAGAACCATAAAACCATTTTTAAATCGCTTCACCCCATTTACCATCACCAAAGTAGCGTAGCTTTGGGAGTCTATAGTCCGTAGTCGGGAGTTTTTACTTTAGTCGATAGCTTTTCTCATAATTAATAAATCGCTTTGCGCAACAATAAAACCATAAAACCATTTTTAAATCGCTTCACCCCATTTACCATCACCAAAGTAGCGTAGCTTTGGGAGTTTATAGTCCGTAGTCGGGAGTTTTTACTTTAGTCGATAGCTTTTCTCATAATTAATAAATCGCTTTGCGCAACCATAAAACAATAAAACCATAAAACCATTTTTAAATCGCTTCACCCCATTTACCATCACCAAAGTAGCGTAGCTAAAGTTGTCTACTCTGCCCGCAACGCCTCAATTGGTTTTACCCTTGCCGCCTTCAGTGCAGGCATCAACCCGGCAAACGCGCCTGATATTACCAAAATGACAGTGGCTGCAATGGCTACCCTTAAGTCTACCTCTGGACGGGTAAAATAAGGAGCTTGCCCCCCTGATTTTTCTATTTGTTGAATTCCCAAATTCATGAGCTCTAGCAAGCCCGAACCTAACAAGAGCCCCAAATATCCAGAGAAAGCCGTAATTACTACCGATTCTTGTAGTATAAGGCTAATAATAGACCAGGGAGTTGCTCCAATGGCTTTTCTTACCCCAATCTCTTTGGTGCGTTCTTTTACAATAATCAACATAATATTGCTCACCCCCACAATGCCTGCAATGAGGGTTCCTATGCCCACAAACCAAACAAAAGCCTCGATGCCACCAAACAAACTGTTGAATCGCTGAAAACCTTCTTCATTATTATTAATACCTACTGCCTGTTTGTCTTCTTCAGAAAAACGGTGTCGTGCAGCCAATACCCTACGTATATCTGTTTCTATAGAAGCCGCTGACACGTGGTCTTCGGCAAGGGCACCAATCAAGTGAATACGCGGGCGGGTGTCAAAAATGCTTTGGTAAGTGCTAAAAGGGATATAAGACCTTTCTTCGCGTCGTCCTCCTCCTCCATCCAACGTATAAGTGCCAATCACTTTAAAGTGTACCCCTTTTACATTTACATATTTGCCAATGGCATTGGTAGAGTCACCAAAAAGCACTTTTTTGGCGCGTTCTCCCAAAATCATTACTTTTCTTTTTTCGTTGAGATCGTTAGGGTTAAAAAAGCGTCCTTTGACCAATTCTTCTCCGTTGATCTCAAAAAATACCCGGTTGGCTCCATACAAAGGGAACGAGGCATTGCGGGTTTTGTGGTTAAGCGTATAAGCCCCACTTAAGCGGTTGCGTCGGGCGAGTCGTTTAATGCCAGGCACTTCGCGTTCTATAGCTTCATAGTCGTCATTGGAAAAAATAATGCTTCTACCTGGCTTGAGGCCATCATGGGGCATAGTGGTTTTGCCGCGCCATACCCACAGGCTGTTTTTGGCTTCATTGCCAAACTCACGTTGTACTCCATTTTGCATGCCCTTGCCTGCACCCAACAAAAGTACTAACATAAAAATACCCCAAAAAACCCCGAAAGCAGTCAGAAAAGTACGCAACTTGTTTTTGCGCATCGTTCCTAATATTTCCTGCCATTTATCTAAATCAAACATTTCTTTATTTTTTGGTTATATGTGTTTCATCCACAGTTTTTATAGGGCTAAGCTCTTAGTTATCAATGCATTGAGTATCGACGCATCTAAAAACCAGTTGCTACCCTGCTGTTTCTACATCGTTTATAATAGAGTTATTCTCAGCTCCATCACTTTCAATCACCCCATCGCGCAATCGGATCACACGTTCGGTTTGTCCGGCTATTTCGTTTTCGTGGGTAACTATTACCACTGTAATGCCCTTGCCGTGCACTTCTTTAAATATGTCCATTACCTCTTGGGTAGTTTGGGTGTCCAATGCTCCTGTAGGTTCATCGGCAAGTATTACTTTAGGCTGAGAGATAAGCGCACGCGCCAAGGCAACCCTTTGCTTTTGCCCTCCCGACAACTCATTGGGCGAGTGATCGGCACGGTCTGCCAAACCTACCATTTCTAAATACTCCATCGCCAACTTGTTGCGCTTCTTACGCCCCACTTTTTGGTAATACAGCGGCAAAGCCACATTTTCCATGGCATTTTTAAAAGAAAGTAAATTAAAAGATTGGAATACAAAACCCAGGAATTGGTTGCGGTAGTAGGCGGCTTTTTTAGCCGATAGGTTCTGAATCAGTGTTTCGTTCAGGTAATATTCTCCTTCGTCATAATCATCCAAAATCCCCAAAATATTCAACATAGTAGACTTACCCGACCCCGAAGACCCCATAATAGACACCAACTCGCCTTGGTTGATGTGTACATCGATGCCCTTAAGTACATGCAATTTATTTTTACCCACCGAGTAGTATTTGTGGATTTGTTTCAGAGTAATCATAAAAGAATATGGGTTATATGAACAGGTGTTTTAACTAATAAAAAAGCTTTTCAATGTTTATCACCTAGTAATTTGTAATGCAAGGTAGCTTTTTTAATAAGTAAAGTCAAAAAAAAACACCAATTATTTGCTATTGATTTCAAAAAGTACATTAAGAAATAATGCTTTACAGGTAAGACACTGCCTTTGAAAGATTGGTTGCACTACTTCAAAAAAAAAATTGGCTTGTTCGACACACTTCAAATCAAACAATTGAACCTACTGTATTGTCAATAGAGCAAAGCAGTAATTGCAGTACTTTGTTTGCTTTCGCTAAACCCCTGAAGTAACTTTGTAAAAAAAGCCGCTCAATATGTCTACATATCTATTAACTTTAGTCATCATGCTGTTTATCAATACCTTGTGTATCATAGGTATTTATGAAGCTGCCGCCCAACCCAAACGTATTTTATACCCAATAAAAACCTACCTCGAAGAAAAACTCCCCTACAAAGTTTTTGCGCCTATATTGGGCTGTGTATACTGTATGGCGTCGGTATGGGGTACACTTTTCCTGGCAATGAGTATTTTTTTAGACATACTACCGCTCAAATGGGGCATAGTACTACCCTTCTACATTGCGGCACTCTCAGGGCTTATTCACGGCATAGAGTTTTTAAGGGAAAAGTTTTCTTAACTGATGGTGGGTTAATTATGGGGATTGTAAGGTAGGGCACCTCACTTGGGCTGAACCACAAACAACCAATAAATGCTATCGGCAGGCAAAAATACAACAAGTGGGAGAAATAAACCCTCCCACTTTGTCATTCAAGGTGTATAACGGTACAAAATTAATGTACCCAACGGCTTATTCAACCATTGCAGCAATAAGACCATTAGACTTAAGCCTCCGCTTTTTCTGCTTCAAAATCAAGCATGACTTGGTTTCTCAAAATATCATCCATTGTCTCGCGCTTACGTATCAGGTGGGCTTTGCCATTATGTACCAACACCTCAGCAGGGCGAAAACGTGAGTTGTAGTTAGATGCCATGCTAAAACCATACGCTCCTGCGTTTTTGAGAGCGATAATATCACCTTCGCGCACTTCATTGAGCTTACGATCCCAACCAAAAGTATCGGTTTCGCAAATATAACCCACTACTGTATACACACGGGTAGTTTCGCTGTTAGGGTTCGACACGTTGAATATCGTATGATGAGAGTCGTACATCATAGGGCGAATCAAATGGTTGAACCCAGAGTCTACCCCTACAAACACAGTAGCCGGAGTAGTTTTTATTACATTGGTCTTCATCAAAAAGTGCCCGGCTTCGCTTACTAAAAACTTGCCTGGCTCAAACCAAATCTCTAGCTCACGCCCATAGTCTTTGCAAAATTCTTTGAACCTCACGGTAAGCTTTTTGCCCAAGTCGACAATATCAGTAGTTACGTCGCCTTCTTTGTAAGCTACTCTGAATCCACTGCCAAAATCTACAAACTCAAGATCGGGTAAGTCTTGCGCCAGGTCAAACAAAATATCTGCTCCCCGCAAAAACACCTCTGCATCCAGTATGTCAGACCCAGTGTGCATGTGTAGCCCGGTTACTTTGATATTATTGGTTTTGATTACCCTGAGCAAATGACGGGCTTGTAATATAGATACACCAAACTTAGAGTCTATGTGCCCTACCGAAATATTGGCGTTACCACCTGCCATTAGGTGAGGGTTTATTCTAATACAGCAAGGCACAGAATCGCCGTAAGCATGGCCAAACTGCTCAAGTATAGAAATATTATCAATATTAATGACCAAGCCAAGCTCTACCGCCATCTTTATTTCTTCCAATGAAACACAGTTGGGAGTAAACAATATTTCTTCAGGCTTAAACCCTGTCTTGAGTCCAAGATGGGCTTCCTGAATAGATACTACATCTAAACCCACCCCCTGAGTACGCAAAAACTTAAGTACCGAGACATTCGTAAGTGCTTTGGCAGCGTATTTTATCTTCAGGTTTAATCCCTTAAAGGCATCTTTTAGCATATTGAGCTTGGTAGCCATCTTTTCTGCATCATACACATACAATGGGGTGTCAAACTTTTGACAAATGTCTAACACATCTACCCCTTGAATCTGGTAACGTCCATCAACTAATTCCATGGAAAAGGTAAATTTAAAATGAGATAAACTAAAAAACTTAGATAAGTACAATCTTAACCCTAAGCTTTGAAGGGCTCAAATTATGAATAAAAGCTAATTTTTATTATATTCGTAAGCTTTTTTTTCGATTCATCATAAAATTCAATCTCAAAACATGATAAAAATAGTTCCCTCTATAGCCATTCTCGGTGGTAAAGTTGTCCGCACAATTAAAGGCGATATCGACCAAGTGCAAGTATACGACACCAACCCACTGGATTTGGCTTTAGAATTTGAAAACAATGGCATCAAGCATCTGCATCTTGTAGACCTTGATGGAGCCAAGGCACGCCAAATTGTGAATTACAACATTTTGGAGATGCTGGCAAGTTATACGCAGTTAGAAATTGACTATACAGGTGGTATCACCCGTGACGATGACATAAGAACTGCGTTTGAGTGTGGCGCCAAGCACGTAACTGCTGCCACAGTAGCTGTACACGAGCGAGAGAAGTTTCTTTCTTGGGTAATCACTTATGGAGGCAACAAGGTAATATTGGCTGCCGATGCACTAGACGGTGTAGTACTCACCAAAGGGTGGAGAAAGAACACTGGGATAGATTTGGTAGAACATATCAAAAGCTACCACGAAAGAGGTGTAAGGTTTGTAAAAACGACTGAGATAGGTCGCAACGGAACGCTTGAAGGTCCTAACTTTGATACGTACAAAAAGCTACGCACTGAGTTTCCAGAACTACAGATACTTGCCAGTGGCGGTATTCGCTCGATAGAGGACATAGAGCAGCTTGACGCGCTGGGTGTAGCCGGAGTAATTATTGGTAAGTCTTACTATGATGGACAAATCAAGTTAAAAGATTTACAGAAGTTTATTGGGGTAGCAGAACAAGAAGCATAGTTTGCTGCTATTGACCTCTCATCCGGTTATTTGCTAACCAACCTTCCTTTTTATGCTATGAACGACACATACAGGCACCTGTTGCTTTGTTTTTTAGGTAATCAATCAATAACAAAGCAAGACAAACCATCATTCACCATTTTTGGTTAAGCACACCGTTCACAGCATATCATCCACATTTTATTTTTTGGTGCGATTTCTACATCGCACTACCCTATTTGGGGTAAGTTTTTCTGACATAGTTTTCTTTTTTCTCTTCAAACAACTTTTTTTATAGAAAAACAAACCCAAAGTTACATCAATTTTATTAAATCATATATTCATAAAATTGTACACTACAACTTTATTGTTTTTCAAAAACCAAGTGTAAGTAGTCTATAACAGACTTACTCCACCTATTGAACAGGTATTTTTTTAGCATAAAAACTTGATATATCACACAAGTAAGGTTAAATTTATATAAAAATCAATAAAAGGATTATCCCTTACACGCATTGTTCAATGATGTATAATAAAATCAGGTCAATATTTATACTTATCTTCTTATGCTCTACCTTGCTGACACAAGCACAACACACTGCCAAAGGGCTAGAGAAGCTACTCAAGGGGCTGAACCAGGCACCTGACCAATCAACAAGAGCAGTAGTGCTCCATCGGTTGGGCTTGTGGTACGAAAGAGATAAAAACTATGAGAAGGAGATTCAATACCTTGAGGATGCTTATAATATAGAGCGTAAACAAGGCAACACTTCCAGAGAAGTTACCAATCTGGAGCATTTGGCATATGCTTACCAACAATTGGGGCTATACAATGATGCCATTGACCGTTTGGAGCACTTGCTTACACTATATAAGCAACAAGACAAACAAGAAGCCATTGTTCAGACTCACTACGACTTGGTAAAACTGCACAAGCTCAACCATGCCTATAAAAAGGCCATTCAACATAATAAGGTATTGATAAAGCTATATACTCCAGCCCACCATCAAGAGGCCTTGGTAAAGGTATATGCCGATTTAGGCTTTTTGCATCAGCAAACCGGCAAGGCTGAACAAGCAGTGCAATACTATGTACAAGCCAGTAAGCTTAATCTCGGAATGGCAGGCAAAACCAACCGCCAGGCAGACTTACTCATGAACATAGGCTTCATACATCATAGAGCACTTAATGCCCCTACAAAGGCACAAGACTATTATACCAGGGCGTTGTATTTAAAACAAAAAACCAGTGATGTCATATCACAGGCAATGTTATATAATGAGCTTGCCCAGGTGGAGTATGACAAAAACAACAAAAAACCAGCTGAACGATACACAAAAAAAGCGCTTGCACTTACGCAACAAAGTAGTAAGGTTACCCGATACAGTGTGCAGGCCAAAAGCTATCAATTGCTGGCAAAACTACATGCCAAAGACAAAAACCATTCAACTTCTACGGTTTATTACGCCCAATATTTATTGGTGCAGCAGGTGTTAGACTCATTGGTAAGGGTAAAGCATAAAGCACAACAAAAACAGCTAAAAAAAATACAATACAATCAACGTAAAACAAAATCACGCTTGCTTACCAAAGAAAGACGAAGGAGCCGTTTGCAGGATTTGATTTTGAAGCAAGAAAATGAAATAAATGCGCTCAAAATCAAAGAAAAGGAGGTCTCATTGCTCAAAAAAGAACGTGCCCTAAACAACGAAAAAGTAAAAAATGCTACATTAGAAAAAGACAAAATACAGCAATTGCTGGTACTAGAAGCACAAAAAAGGTTGACTGCCCAACAAAAAGCAGTTGCCGAAAGGCAGAAAATGATCACCGAAAAACAAACGCTAGAAAATGAGAAAAAACAGCAAGCAATTGAGGCTATAGAAAGAGAAAAAAAGCTTCAGAAGCACAAACTTGAAGCTTCGCAAAAAACGCAGGCATTGCAGCAAAAAGAGTTGGAACATGAAAAAGCACAAGGCAGGCTCAAAGATTACTTATTTGTGCTTTTTGGGGCAGTGATTGTACTTGTATTGATGGGGCTGGTGTCTACGGTACGCTCCCGCAAAAAACTCCAGGTAAAAAATACCTTGCTGCATGATGCCAACAATGAAATAAAAGAACAACAAGAAGAGATATTGGTGCAAAATGAAGAGTTGCATCATCGCAATGAGGAAATAGAAGCCCAACGCGATGCCATTGAAGTAGAAAAAAACAAGTCTGACCGTTTGCTGCTCAATATTTTGCCCTATGCCACTGCCCAAGAACTCAAAGAGAAGGGCAATGCTACTCCTCAACACTACCCTAAAGTAAGTGTACTCTTTACCGACTTTAAAGGGTTTACCAAACTTGCCGAAAAACTTACCCCTACTGAAGTAATTGCCGAACTCAACTATTGCTTTAGTGCTTTTGATGATATTTGCCAAAAATATAACATCGAAAAAATAAAAACCATAGGCGATGCTTACATGGCCGCAGGAGGCATACCAGTGGCTAATGATACTAACCCAATAGATACTATAAAAGCCGGGCTGGAAATGCAAACGTTTATGGCACAATGGAAAACAAACAAAGAAGCACAAGGTTTGCCTGTATGGGAGCTACGTCTGGGCATTCACACTGGCGAGGTAGTGGCTGGGGTAGTAGGCAAGAATAAGTTTGCTTATGATGTATGGGGTGATACCGTAAACCTTGCTGCTCGTATGGAGAGTTCAGGAGCACCTGGTATGGTTAACATTTCTGGGCATACCTACCAATTAATCAAAGATCAATTTGAAACTACCTACCGGGGTAAAATCAAAGCCAAAAACAAAGGCGAAGTAGACATGTACTTTGTAAAGGCAACCCAATAGGAATGTTTGCACCAAGTAAAAAATAAAGCACTATGCCTTGCAGGGCAAGTAAGCTTTGTAGTTTTTACCAAGCGCCAATTCTTCTTTAGTATTCTACTAATTTCTTTGATTTTTTAAATTTTTTACCAAGTTTATATACAGCTGGAGGCTGTTTTTATGCATAGTTTAAAAAATATGCTTATTTTTACACCATCATTCAGTCATTCTCTTTGACCCGCACATCGCTTCCAACCCATTTTCAAAATCCAGAAATTTAATTTCAAAGATGCTTTACTAGTACTTGTTTAGTAAAGGTATGCGTCACGTTATCCTGTGTCCAACTTGCTTGAGTGTATCATTTATAGGTATTGAGGGAATACCTGCCCAAAGATCATATCACCTTTTGCCATACACTACCTCTTGGAAAACACTTATCGTATTACTGTTTATTTTCCTGAGGCTGCCAAATGAGTAAACGATGATAGGTTGGTGTCCCAAAATGGGAATATAGTGTTCCAAAATAAGACAAATAAGCATTACAAAACCCTGATTATCAATACATTAGCTAACCAGCGAACTTTTTGTTCTATACTGTCCAAGTTCAGCATATTGATGAATCCTAAATAAATAAAATTTTTGCTATGAAGAAAAAGACCCGAAAACCAAGAGTCGTTACAGTTTACCAAAAACTATGGGAAGCTGGAATAGCGTTTTCTATTACTGACCTTAAATACCTGAACGGGGGTACTTACTATCTTGACTGGCTCAGGGCTAACCCCCGCACAGAGCTAGAAGAAATGGAAATGGTATATGAAGGAAAAAGAATCAAACAATTTTTATTTCCAGCGTTTTTTGAGAAAAAGATAGAATCTAAAATATTCTTTCACTTCCAGCGCAAGTCCGATCACTTGAAAAAGTTTCCCTTGGAAGGTAAGAATAAAACAAACAAAGAAAATACAGAAGAGTAAACCACACGGCAACTCTCCTTTATTTCTTGTTTTACCAACCACCATCAGATTTATACTCAGCAAGTTATAAATTTATCAGTCAAAAGGTAAGGTACTGGTTTTAAAGTAACGATAAAGTTGATAGTGAAGAAATTGATCAATGGCTAAATGTTATTGCAGTGCATTTAGCCATTGATACTTAAGAAGACTTGGGTCTGAAAACCTTGACTACCTCTGGGTTGCACTCTAGATAAGGGCCTTCTATCAAATCTATACAATAAGGAATTGCCGGAAAAACGGCGTCTAAACACTCCCGAATAGCCTTGGGTTTGCCTGGTAGGTTTACAATCAATGTACGGTTGCGTATACCCGCAGTTTGGCGTGACAAAATAGCCGTAGGCACATACTTCAGACTTTCCTGTCGCATCAACTCTCCAAAACCTGGCATCATTTTCTGACACACGGCTTCGGTGGCTTCCGGAGTCACATCGCGTTTGGCGGGTCCAGTTCCCCCTGTAGTCACAATCAAACAACACCCCTCACTATCTGCCATCTTTTTGAAGGCGGCCTCTAGCTGATCCTGTTCATCAGGAATAACCTGGTACACAGGCGTCCACTCCGACACCAGGTACTCGTTGAGAGTACTTACTACTGCCTTGCCCGGAATGTCTTCATAAATTCCCTTGCTGGCTCTATCTGACACATTGATGACGCCTATTTTAATATTTGTTGCCATAGTATGTTTAAAGGAATATTTTTTATTTTAAACCCTTTTTCTCAAAATCTTTGTATAGCAAACTTGGTTGTATACCAGTGTTGTTTTGATACTTGCCACTCTTAAGATAAAGCTCATAGGCTCCTTCTACTGAGTGAAAATATATTTGGCAAATTTCTACTCCGGCATAAATACGTACTGGATGAATACAAAACATTTCTAAAGTCCAGTATCCACTAAAACCTACATCGCCAAAACCTGCCGTTACGTGCACAAATAACCCCAAACGTCCTACCGAAGAGCGCCCCTCTAACATAGGTACGAAATAATCGGTTTGAGTATGTTCAACAGTTTTGCCTAAGTATAGCTTGCCAGTTTCCATCAAAAAACCTTCTTCCGGAATCTTCAGATTTTTGGTTTTGTGAGGTTTTTTCATGTCCAATTCGCTGTCTTCGTATACCATTAGTTCGTCAGACAAGCGCAAGTTATAACTATTAGGATTTAAACGATTTTCATCGAAGGGATCAATATGTATTTTAGTGCCTAAATTTCGTTGAATTTCCTTTCCTGAAAGAATCATGGGCTTCTTTAAATTTATACTTTGGTTGTATTGATTGACAGTGCTGTAAGACTGGGTACACAAAGAATATTACCCTAAACTTACTACAGCGTCCTATTTGAGCTAAATTTGAATACGAAGGTATCAAATTTATTTTAGTCATCTCAAATGTTTCAAATAAAAAGATTGGGGCAAAAAGCGGACATAAAGGCTTAATAAACTGATTTATAAAGAGTTTTGCCTCTGTACAAGTATTATACAGAGGCAAACAAACCCCCAAGGCATGGGTACTGTCTATTTGCTATTCTCTTAATCAAAACTTCAGGGGTTGCTCCACTCTAAGAAAGGTAACTTTGCCTTCATATAATTTTATCATTTGATGCTTGGCATCTTTGCTTTTTTGGGCACGCCCAGGAGTAGTTTGGCCAGGAGTGACACGCAAAGTGTGGTGCATAAACAAATTGTTGGGGGCAGTGGCAAACCTGGCTCGAACGCCAGACATATAAGGTGGCAAGTGCGAAGCACCAGGCTTGGTATGGCACCCAATAGTAGCTCTGCCACGTTTTCGTTCACTTTGGGTAATTGCTATAGGCGAATAATACGTGAAGTGAATGTCTCCACCACTCCCCCCCAGTTTAATCAGCGCTTGCTCATCACTTGCTTTTGGGTAATACCGCGACTTGTTGTATCCTTTACCGCCACTGGTATTGATCAACAAGTCACCTAAGGTATAAATATTCATCTGAAGCAACAATTGGATCCCAACTTTCCCGTCCGGGCTTCTCGTGGTGCCATGGGCTCCTCTGGCATCCATCACACACCTGCGCCCTATTTTTACATAGCGGGCATACAAAGCAAATTTTTTACTTCCTACTATTTTAAGGGTCGATTTATCGTGCATAATGAGTGTATCGCACACCACTACGCTTTGACTTATCTGATAAGTTTTTTTCCTGTCAACTTCTATCTTGTGGCATTTAAGACTATCTGTTCTACTGCTCTTGGTCATACTTTGCGCCTGTAAAGTACCTACACCAATGGTGAGGCAATAAATTAAAAGTAACTGTTTCATTTGGTCTGTTTTGTGTTACTTTAGTTTTACTCCTATTGAAAGAGATAAAGGAAAAATAATCACCTACCTAATTCATTTCTTTGGGGCATACCACTCATTTTTACCAGAGATAGCCCATCCTCAAGTTAAAAACAGTTGAAAATCTACATAGTCTTCCCTCCATACCCTTAGTCATATAATGCTTATATTCAGGGTGTTAAAAAATAACATGAGAAAAATCAGACAAGCCTTGTTATAAAAAGTTTAGTTTCTATAATTTTGTGCAATTTTAAGCATCATCATTTTAGTACATCAATTAATATTAGTAATGCCCAAAAATACCAATATTAAATCTGTATTGATCATAGGTTCAGGACCTATTGTGATCGGTCAGGCTTGCGAATTTGACTACTCTGGCTCTCAGGCTGCCCGGTCTCTCAAAGAAGAAGGCATAGAGGTTACTCTTATCAACTCTAATCCGGCAACGATTATGACTGATCCGAGTATTGCGGATCATATATATCTTAAACCGCTTAATAAAAAGTCTATCATTGAGATTCTCGAAGCACACGACATAGATGCTGTATTGCCTACAATGGGTGGACAAACAGCCTTAAACCTGTGCATTGACTGCCAAAAAGCAGGCGTTTGGGAGAAGTTCAATGTAGAGATTATTGGGGTAGATATAAACGCAGTAGAAACTACCGAAGACCGAGAGCGGTTTCGTTTGCGTATGCACGAGCTTGGCGCCAATGTGTGTAAAGGTAAAACCGCAACTTCTTTTCTGAAAGGAAAAGAAATTGCCCAGGATGTAGGCTTTCCCTTGGTGATTCGTCCTTCATATACACTGGGTGGTTACGGGGGAGGTTTTGTCCACTCCGAAGAAGAGTTTAATAAGGCGCTTACCCGTGGTTTAACAGCATCGCCTATTCATGAGGTGTTGATTGAACAAAGTATTTTGGGTTGGAAAGAGTTTGAGTTGGAACTGCTCCGCGATAGTGCAGGTAACGTGATCATTATTTGCTCTATTGAGAATGTAGACCCTATGGGTATCCATACCGGGGACTCTATCACTGTAGCACCCGCTATGACGCTGTCTGACAAACACTATCAGGCAATGCGTAACCTGGCAATTAAAACAATGAATGGTATTGGGCAATTTGCCGGAGGCTGTAACATTCAGTTTGCTGTAAACCCCGAAAATGACGATATCATAGTGATTGAGATCAACCCAAGGGTTTCGCGTTCGTCGGCGTTGGCTTCTAAAGCCACTGGGTACCCTATTGCCAAGATCGCGGCTAAGCTTGCCATTGGCTACAACCTCGATGAGTTGAAAAACCAGGTAACCAAGACTACTTCGGCTTATTTTGAGCCTACCATTGATTATGTAATTGTAAAAATACCACGCTGGAACTTTGAGAAGTTTCAGGGAGCCGATACCAAACTTGGGCTGCAAATGAAGGCAGTAGGTGAGGCTATGGGCATTGGGCGTAACTTTCAGGAGGCATTGCAAAAGGCTTGTCAATCGTTGGAAAACCGACGCAATGGGCTGGGAGCTGACGGCAAGGAGCTGACCAACCAGCAAGAGGTGTTAGATAGCCTTGAAAACCCCAGCGGTGACCGCATCTTCCATATCAAAGACGCCTTTACTATGGGGATTAGCTTCCGTACTATTAAGAAGCTGACCAAAATGGATGATTGGTTTTTGTATCAGATAGAAGAGCTGGCAAAGCTGGATAAAGTCATCCAAAAATATACCTTGGACAATGTACCTGCCAAACTTATACAAGAAGCCAAGCAAAAAGGCTATGCCGATCGTCAGATTGCCCACTTGTTGGGTTGCCTGGAAAGCGAAGTATTCCATAAACGTGCAGAAATGGGGGTTCGCAGGGTATACAAACAAGTAGATACTTGTGCAGCTGAGTTTGAGGCAAAAACCCCTTATTACTACTCTACTTTTGGTACATCACTCGATGCCTCGTTTGAGGGCGGAGATGCTGACGATACTTTTGACAGTGTAAATGAGTCGGAGGTAACTCCAGCCAAAAAGAAAATCATTATTTTGGGCTCAGGCCCTAACCGCATTGGTCAAGGCATTGAGTTTGACTATTGCTGTGTGCACGGGGTACTTGCCGTAAAAGAGGCGGGTTATGAAGCCATCATGATCAACTGTAACCCCGAAACAGTGTCTACAGATTTTGACATTGCCGATAAGTTGTATTTTGAGCCGGTGTTCTGGGAACATATTTATGACATTATTCTGCACGAAAAACCAGAAGGAGTTATTGTTCAGCTAGGGGGGCAAACAGCACTTAAACTTGCCGAAAAACTAGACCGTTACAATATTCCTATCATTGGTACTTCTTATAAGGCACTCGACCTTGCCGAAGATCGTGGGAGTTTTTCTACCTTGCTCAAAGAAAACGATATTCCTTACCCTGAGTTTGGCTCGGTGAGTACTACTGAGGGAGCCCTTGAGCTTTCTAAAAAGCTGGATTTCCCATTGTTGGTTCGCCCATCTTATGTGTTGGGGGGCAACAAGATGAAAATCGTAATTAACGAGCAAGAACTGGAAGAGCACGTAGTAGATGTGTTGAACTATTTCCCAGACAATCAGATTTTGTTAGATCATTTTCTTGATCAAGCAATTGAGGCAGAAGCTGACGCTATTTGTGACGGCGAAAATGTGTATATCATTGGTATTATGGAGCACATAGAGCCGGCTGGTATCCACTCAGGAGATTCGCACGCGGTACTGCCCCCATTTTCATTGAGCCCATTATTGATGGAAAAGATTGCGCAGTATACCAAAAAGATTGCGCTGGCGCTGGATACAGTAGGGCTTATCAATATTCAGTTTGCTATC
This sequence comes from Microscilla marina ATCC 23134, assembly GCF_000169175.1. Taxonomy (NCBI): domain Bacteria; kingdom Pseudomonadati; phylum Bacteroidota; class Cytophagia; order Cytophagales; family Microscillaceae; genus Microscilla; species Microscilla marina. The sequence continues at coordinate 35,414 of NZ_AAWS01000046.1, read as the reverse complement.
AAAGGCAATGATGTGTATGTGATTGAGGCTAACCCAAGGGCATCGCGTACTGTACCATTTATTTGTAAGGCGTACAAAACTCCTTACATCAATTATGCAACTAAGATTATGCTGGGTGATAAGAAGTTGGCAGACTTTGATCTTGACAAATCGGCTACGTCGTGGTTTGTGCCCGTAGGACAAGGTTATGCCATCAAAATTCCGGTATTCTCGTTCAATAAGTTCCCAAATGTAAACAAGGAACTAGGTCCAGAGATGAAGTCTACCGGAGAAGCTATTTATTTTATCAAAGACCTTCAGGACGAAGAATTTGAAAAGGTATACAGCGAACGTAATTTGTTCTTGAGCAGGTAATTTAAACATCACTTGCTTCTTGACCATTCTTTATTAAAGCCTTGCTTACTTTCTAGCCCGAAAGTTGGTAAGGCTTTTTACATAAATACTTGTTTAATATAATGCATTTTAAACCCCCAAAAACGCTTGAAACGTATCTAAACTTATCAACCATCTAAAAAAATAACCCATGGCTTTATTTAAAAACAAACTCAAAAGTTTTCAGGAACAAGCGACTCAGGAAAAACAAGCACTACAGCAACAAATAGAGCACCTGAAAACACAAAACCAGGCGCTGGCCAAACAAAACAACAATTGGCAACAGCAAAACCAAAGTTTACAAACAGAGGTACAGCAACTGCAGCAACAAGGCAAAAAACTAGAGGAACAAAATACCAGTCTGCAACAAATCCAGGAGGCATCGGAAGAAATAGCCAGAGAACTACGCAACAAAAATGATGAACTACAAAAACAGCTAGAACTGTTGCAGGTTCAAGTTGCTGATCACAAGGTGGCATTGGCGCAAAGCCAACAAAATACTGACGCTGCCAATAGTGAGCAAGCTTTGTTAAAGCAAAAAAATAAGCAATTACGTAAAATTTCCAGACAACACAAGCAAACTTTACGCCCACTTAAGGGTAAAAAAATGCCCATAAAACTTCGCCAAATCACGATAAAAACACTCCAACCCATCCACACCCCTTCCGAAGAAAGCTCTGAATCAAATGCTATGACCCACAATGCGCTGGGGCAGGTAAAAACCCAGGCAGAGTTTCAGAATGTGCCTGTAAACATGGGCAACCGTATGATTACGCCCAGGGTGCGTAGGCGTTAAGGCGATGTACCAACATAGTTTGACCAATACATAATAATGGACAATAGATCGCAAAATTTATATCTTTCAGAACAAAAAACTGGAAGTTGATATAGTAGAAGTGAAAACACAATCCGTCACCCAGCATTTTTTATGAAAGCAAGCACTATAGACGAAGTGATTACCCAATTAGACGACATTATCAATGTATCTAAACAAACCAAAAGCCCTTTGGGATACTTTGCAGCTTTGTACCAAAAAGTGACCATCAAAGTAAAGGAAGGCATTGCCCAAAACTTTTTTGAAGATGGGACAAGAATGGAAAAGCTGGACGTGATCTTTGCCAACCGTTACCTGACTGCTTACTACGACTACCAACAGGGCAAAGCGGTTACCCAATCGTGGCAAAAGGCTTTTGCTCTGGCATCGCGCTACTGGCCTATAGTGTTGCAACACTTACTTATGGGCATGAACGCCCACATTAACCTTGACTTGGGCATCGCAGCTGCCGAGGTATCTAAAGGGCATCATATATCGGATTTAAAAGACGATTTTAGTAAAATTAATCAAGTGCTTTCGTCGCTGGTACACGAAGTACAAAACGATTTGGCTACCATTTGGCCTACATTCAGGTGGTTGCTTAAAATAACAGGTAAAACTGATCAACTGGTGACCGATTTTAGCATGCAACTTGCTCGCGATGGTGCCTGGAAATTTGCCCAAAGCCTCGTGTTATTGCCTGATAGTGAGTGGAGAGATGCTATCAAAGTACGTGATAAAAACATTGCCGCTAAAGCCCACCTGGTGTCTAACCCAGGGCTGTTACCCAATATTTTTTTGGGTATGGTAAGGCTAAGCGAACGAGGGTCTGTCGGCCAAAAAATTGCCCAAATGCAGTAATAAAGAAAGTAGAGTTTCATCTGATGAGAAAACTAACTACCCCTACCAAATGACAAAAAAACGACTTTGGAACGCAGATAAAATAGTCAGCATTTCGGCCATTATGATCAGTGTTATGACACTGGCAGTATCTTGGTACCAAACAGCCATTATCAGGCAACAACAAAGGCTTTCGGTCTTGCCTTATTTGTCGTTTCAAAACTATGGAACAGGTGGGGCAAACTACAAGTATACACTTAGGAACAATGGGATCTGCTTTTATAGAGGCAGTGTATATCACGCACAAGGGGAAACGGTATGACCTGGATTTGCCTCGTTTTTTGAACAAACATGTGCCCGAATCCAGGCAAATCAAGAAAATGAAGCATTCAAACATCACCATAGGCAACCTGATACCTGCTGGGGTGCACGTCAATATACTGGAAATTGATCATTCACAAACCAGTGCTGATCAAATATTGGTTTTGCTGGAGAAACTAAAAAAAGAAAAATTGAGTCTGACAATTATTTATCAGTCGGTGTATAAAGAACGGTGGAAGCTCGTATCGGGCAATCATGCCCCCGAAAAATTGTAAAAGGTGGGGTTAGGCAACACGCCAAAAAGCTAAATATGTGGGCAAAAAAGAAGCCCAATCACGGCTATTTTTGTGCTTGGGCTTACGCTTATATACTTTTTTAGATACTACCTTTCGGGTAAACAATGTGGTGCGCGACTGATGTGCAATACTTTGCAAGTTTGGGTCGGCGGTGGCAGGGCTTGCCTGCGCTTTTTTCTTTTTCTTTGCCATTTTATTTTTAAAAATTTAGTTTTACAAACTGGATATTATACTCTAATAGTAGGCAAAAAGTTGCCATATCAACTACAAAAATATACCTCCCCTACCCTATCGAGAGTTTTATTGAAATAAGCCTTTACTATTAATAAGGATTTAGTATTTTAGTCACCCGACAAAACTCTACACGAACAAAAACTTATGATATAATATGAGAAAACAACTGTTGTTCACCGCTTTATTTTTGGTTGGTTGTGTATTCCAGGGAATTGCCCAGAAAAAACTCTGGCGAGTAATCAAACTCGGCAAATATCCCAATACGGCTTACACCCCTTGTTGCCAAGATTTTAGAACTGTATTGCTAGAAGGATTAAAAGAAAAGAAGTTGGCTGCCTATATGTATACAGGCAAGTTTGGTGATGTTACTCAGGTAATTTCGTTTGCCAATGTACAAAGCTTTAGTAAGAACTTTGACAAAGCCAAAATCAAGGGTAGCGACTTTAACACGCTGGAGTTACACGAGGACTATTACCCCGACAAAAATCAATTTGACATTAAAGCAATGTCTATCATTATCAAAGCCAAAGGCAAAATATTGGGTTTGCTTTTTAAATACGATGAAGCAAAAAAACACCTCGATGATGCCTACAACAACTCGCTCCCATTGCATCAATATGAAGCACTCAAGGCTTTTTGGCAATCGCCCGAAGATCCTACCGTACAATGGCCAGTCACCAAGGCGCTAAAAAAACGTAAATTTGCCTCTATTATCCCTCGTTCCATTGGCTTGCCTCTGCCTATGCTGGCAAGGCTCAGAGGAAAAGATTATCGTGCGGTTCAAACAGAGATATGGTTTCCTGGTTTTGTGAGGGTCGACCTTGAAAACTACCGTACTACTATCAGCTACAAGCTCCCCCTAAAAGCCCCGGAAAATAAAGCCCTTTATCAAAAAAAAGGCGCACTAGCGGCAGAACTGCTGGAGGGGATCAAAAATGGTAAACTTACCCCCTACAAAGCTACTTCTATTCGTGCCAATAAACCATTGGTAAAACAAGACGCTCAAAAACTGGCAAGTAAGTTATATTACCTTAATTCAAGCAAAGACTCTATTCCTTTGCAGGGAACAGATATCCAAAAACTCAGATTGGATGGGCATTGGACGATCAATAAAAAATCGAGCAAACGTAATTTTAAGATTGCAGGTATTACTCTGATCATTACCACCAACGATGCGCTCAAAAGTTTACCCAAACACCTGGCACAACTTGACTACAAAGAGGTGAAAAGTTACTTGGACAGCCGCTACGAAGAGAGTAAGAAAGAAAAAAAGGCAACCCCAAAGAAAAAAGAAAAAGGCATTGCAGTATGGATAAACCCTGAGAAGCCCGAAGAAAAAAAGAGTTTTACCGAAGCGCTGGAAAAAGAGCTTTACAAAGCACACATTCACTGGTTTGCCAATCGTACTGGAAAAAACTTGAAAGAATTGGCTAAAAGCAACAGTATGAAGCCAGCAGAGGCAAGAAAAAGAGTACAGATGTACTTAGATGGTTTTGGTAAAAAGTAGTACTCAGATAAAAACACCTTCTTGTATAGACTAGCAGGAAGGTGTTTTTAAAATAAGACGACTATCACTTAGTCTTGGTTCGCTTCCCCCTTAAATACCTCCCAGGATAAAACACTAGTTGGATGAGGTTATACTCTAGTTGACTAAAATCAAACTTCTTACCTTCTACCTCAAAGGAAGACAATGGATACCAACGTAAATTAGTTCTTAAAATCAAGCATTCATCTGTTTTGCCAGGCAAGATATCCCAGCCTATGGTGACCCCTGGTTCTATTTTACTAAACGTAAGCTCTTTGCTATTTTGGGCAGTTTCTTCGGTATAGCCCAGTTGATCATACGCTACATTGAGCCCTATATAAGGCACAAAACCAGAATAATCGGTCAGAAATTTATTTACCTCAAAAGCCAAAGATGTTTTTTTAATAGTTTGAGTAGTCCCATAACCATTGTTGGTAAATGTTGGATTTCGGAAAGACAAAGCACAAAACACTCCTGCCTTATTGAACTGATACCCCAAGGCTATATCAAAATATCCCTCAGATGCTATCTGGTCTTTGAGATAAGGAAGCATTTCTTGATTGTAGGTAGTCTTGGTCAAGGAAAAGGAACTAGAGGGGCCTATGCCTACAAAAAAATCTCCGGCATATTGCGCTCCTTCTCCTAGCTTAGATACAGTTTTGTAGCTATTCCATTTTTTATTCACCTCCTCCGATTTATGCCTACTAGCTTCAAAAGCATACGCCAAACCTGCTTGTATTCTAAATTTAGGGGTTGTAATTTTTTCAAAGCTAGTTTTACTTATTGGGTAAACCCACTTGTTGTCGTAAAAATAATGCAGGCCCAACCTTAACGAAAAATTTTTGTATCCATACAATACACCAGCTTCAGGTACCAACATAAAACTCTTAGATAAAGTAGGGTTATCTTCACCTTCAACACTTTGTTTCAGGTCTAACCCCGACCAGCTTATGCCTACATAGGGTCTTATTTTACCTGGTTGATACTTCCACGGCAAAAACCTCGCTCCAGTAGTCACCCAATGAGTAAGCGCTGCTTTGACTTGATCGTTAGACGAAAAATCTAGTTGACTTAACGGAAAATTAACATAAAACTCTGCATGTCCCCAGAAGTGAAAACCACCCCAACTAAGGTAAGGGTTGAATGATGATGAATGAGTCACTGAAGTTTTTTGATTGTTTACTATACGTGTACCTTTAAAGGCAGGAGAAAAGCCACCTCCCAACTCAAAGTAGGTCTTTGCAAAATCAAGCCTTTGATTTTTTTTAGGAATAAGCGTGTCTTGTTGAGTCAATGCTTTCAGTGAACAAAGCATTAGTAAAGTCATTAAAAATAATTGTTTCATTGTCTTTGTTACATTTTTTTGATAATGCAACAATAATCAGCAAGAAAAACCCTAAGCACAATCAGGCATTGGTATGGAAAAATAAGTGAACGGTTAAATCATACAAAAGTATGAGAAGTATCAACAATACATAAGCTACTAATAATCAGCATATTATTAACGAAAGTAATTCTATTTTACTTTTAACTCCACATTTCTTATAAATATTAGATGCATGGGTTTTTACAGTTGGCAACGAGATAAATAACTGTTCTGCTACTTGCTTGTAGGTGTGTCCTTTGATCAATAATAAGGCTACCTCTTGCTCGCGCTTTGTAAGAGCATAGTTTGACAAACTATGTTCTTTGCTTACTGCTGCTGTGTTGAACAAAGCCAGACGCTGTATATCATCCCAAAGCTTATTGCTTGCCATTATAATAAAAATTACTGGCAGAGTAAACCCTATTTTTGCCTCGATACGGTGAAGAGAAGTGATGTAGTCGGTGAGTAACAAAACCGGCACCACAACCAACAGAATACTGGCAAAATACTGTTCTATTTTTTCTTGATGCTTCGTTTTGAATTTTGAGGAAGTCTTTTTGATGAATAGCATAGAACCAGCCACTGATCCACCCATAAATATTACTATTACATACTGAATAATTCCCAGTAAATTAACGAAACTACCCACCAATACAAGTAATATTAAGCTGCCTGATACTATTAAAAGTATTTTTTTGTAGGCTTGAGAAACTTGATTTTTCCGTTCTACCCATACACTCAACGGTGTGGTAAGTCCTATGAGTGTCATGCATACTAAAGTAAAGGCATTTGTAGCAGATGTAGGCGGTAAAAAAGCACTTATGGTAAAACTCACAATCAATAACAGTAAGGCTACAGTAAAACAAATCGTTTCAACAAATTCAAGGTTTCTTTTATAACAAACCAACTGCATAAATAGAGTAAGGATAAGTACGCTGTAGGCAATAATCAATAATATAATCTCCAGTAATTTCATGAAAGGGTAATCAACTATTTATACAAAAAAGCCCCACAAAATAATCATTTACTTTGTGAGGCTCTCAATATATTCAGTAATAAACACCGTATCTATTTAATCTCTGTCTTTCAACCACTCGGCAATGGTTGGGCTAAGTTCCTTTTGCGAACGACGTCCGGTAAATACTCCAATATGTCCACCCGGAAATTCATACAACTTTTTGTCTTTTGATCCTACCAAGTCGTTCAACGGAATGGTAGAACTTGGAGGTACCAAGTGGTCAGCCGCAGCATAAATATTGAGCAATGGTGAAGTAACCTTTTTAAGGTCTATCTTATCCCCTCCTACAACCAACTCGCCTTTTACCAATTTGTTTTGTTGATATAAATCTTTGATAAACTGGCGGTAAGTTTCGCCTACCTGGTCGGGCTGGTCATTGATCCACTTTTCCATACGCATAAAGTTCATGATTTTTTGCTCATCGTCTAGCATATCCATCAAGTTCTTTTGTTTGCGCACTTTGAGCATAGGCTTAAGTTGCTGAAAGCCCATATCAAGGAAAGTGCCCGGCACCAAACCACCAAAACCCTCTACAATGGCGTCTACGTCCATATTACGCGACCACTTAAACAATAAACCGTCATCAGTAGAAAAGTCAATAGGAGTAACCATGGTAATCAAATTTTTGACCTTTTCGGGGTGCAACGCACTATAAATAGTAGAGAAGGTTCCTCCCTGGCATACACCCAATAAGTTAACCTTGTCTATGTTGTGGCTTTCGCAGATAAAATCTACCGCTCCATCAATGTACACATTAATGTAGTCATTCATCGTGATATAGCGGTCATTGCGGGTAGGATAACCAGTATCAATTACATAAATATCGATGCCCAATGAACCCAGCTTGCGAATAAGGCTTCGGTCTGGCTGGAGATCCATCATATAATAGCGGTTAATCAATGCATAAGAAATTACAAGAGGGGTTTTACAGGTGGGTTTGTCTTCTCTGGTATAATGGTAAAGCTTTATTTTGTCTTTAGACCATACCAACTCTTTAGCAGCTGTTCCGATTTGTACCTCATCCAGCGAATTAAAAACTTCATAACCTTTCACTAGTTTGCTGGTAGTATCATTAATTTTTTGGAATAGGTCACCAACTTGATTTTCCATTGTTGTATTGATAGTTTAAATATTGTTTATGACTAATACAAGTAATATTACGAATAAATTATGCACACTTACTCAAAGTATTAAAAAAAAGGGGAATCATTGATTAATTCCCCTTTGGTATTTTGTGGTGGCTAGTAAAGCGGAAAAAATAAGATGTGCCAATAAAACAAAATATTTGTTGAGTGGGCGAGTCAAAAAACCTTTGCATAGCCCAAGCTATGGAACTGTTTTTTGAGGAAGTCCACTCGGCAAAGATACCGTTTTATGGCTCAGATTATTTTTGTAGGTTTACTTAAGCGCACTTATTTAGTGGTTTTTGCCGCAGTCGTAGTTTTTTTGGTGGCTGCAGTAGCTTTTTGTGTTGCAGGTTTTTTCTTAACAGCTTCTTTCGGCGCTTTGGCTTTGGTTTCCAATGCTTTTTCCAAGCTTTGTACCCTGTCTTTCAACTCTTTGATAGTCGCATTCATTTCGTCTACTTCTGAACGAGGCACTACAGGCAATGGCGCCAGGTAGTGTTCCATTTGCTTGTCGAGGTCGGTTTTGATCTGTAAGCCTATTTGCAACAAATCTCCTTGAATTTTAGAGAAAGCATTGCCCGCAAACAGCTCAACCATGTCGTCTTCAAGGGTGTTTACCCATTGACTGTAAAACTCATCATAAGTTACGGGGTCAGTACTTTCTGACATACGATTTGCCAGGTCTTTTACTACCTTCTCAATAGACTTTTGTCCGGTTACATATACCAGATTTTGCATCTCTACCGACTTGATGTAGTATTTAACGTGCTTTTCGTGTATACGCATCATGATGGCTAAAATCTCTTTTTCACGACTTGGAGGAATCATCGTAAAATAAGGATTACTAAATTTATAGAATTGGTCAGTAAACTGATAGTTCAAATCAGCCAACACATTGAAATTCTTATCCATCAACCCATTAGGCATCATCTTGGCAATTTGCTGCATCGGATCATTGAATAATCCTTGAGTCATACCTTTGATCATTTCAGCAATTTTTTGCCCTTGCTCTACAATCATGTTGGCTTTGGTTGGATTCATAAAATGAAACACCGAATCAAACACTGATTGGTACTTGCTCATGTCTACCATTTTGTGGAGCGAATCAACTCCCATGGTATTACTTTGCATCATTTTATGGATGGGTTGCCATATTTCAAACATTTTGATATAGGCACGCGAACTGTCTACAAACCCACCAAAAGTGTCTTTTGTAAAATCTCCGGGAACATAACTTGATTGAGAAAAAGGTTTGCCAAACTGTGAGGTGAGTTGGCCATAGATGCTGTTCCATTGCTCATACACTTTCTTAATGTTTCCCAAGTGCTTGTCGCCAGCGTTTTCAGTGCTAAAATTTTCGGTGGCTTCTTTTACCACAGTCATCCAGTTCTCTGTAAACTTTTGCTGTGTCGAAACCCACTCTTGTAAAAACTCAGGAGTAACATCTCCTACTTTATTTTTTATCTCCGCAAGCATAGTATCCATAGCACCTTTTTGTTGGTTAAACCAATTAGAATACACATCACTAGCTTGTTGGCTACCGCCTTCTTTTTTGTTAAAAGATTCTTGAATTTTTTTAGAGGTGTCTACAATGCTGTCTACCAGCTGGGTTTGGGTATTTACCCAGGCATCAAAGAAATTTTTTGTACTATCCATAGTAATCGAGTTTATGTGAGTCTGCAAGACAAATGTAAGATTATGCTCAAAATATAAAAAAAATATCTTAAAAAAACTTCTACCAACTATTACTCTGAATAATTGATACTATTATTATAAGGGTGAATTGTATTTATCCCATGTAAGGTTGATTTTTAAATCAAATAGACATAGTATTGTACTTTACGAATATTATCTGATCTCAAACAAAAAACTTATGATCGAGCAAAACGAGGAGTACCGTCACTCATTTTCTTTTACTCAAGACGATGTCATCAAATTTTCTGAAGTTACTGGAGACAAAAATCCTATTCACTTAGATGCGGACTATGCGGCCAACACTCCCTTTTCTCAGCCTATTATGCACGGCTTTCTCGCTGGCAGCATTTTTTCCAAAGTTTTTGGCACCCTATTTCCGGGTGAAGGCACCATCTATATGAAGCAAACCATGGAGTTCCGCAGACCTATGTTCGTTAACAAAGAATATGAAGCAGTGTTTAAAGTAACCGACATAAACCGCGAAAAACACCGGGCAGTGATAAGTACGTCAATAGTAAATAAAGAAGATGGGAAAGAAGCCGTGAACGGTGAAGCAATGTTGATGAATAAAGGGAGAATTTAGGAATAATAAAAAAAACAGGGCGGGTAAATAAATACTTACCCACCCTGTTATATAAAAATTAGGTACTTTCGATAAAATCAATGCGCTCTTCTTTTGAGCATGACTTCCAGACTAAAAACCAGTCTAGCAGTTCATCATTGTTATTAAATTCGCCTATAGGATAGGCACGTTTTTCTTCTCCTTCTATATTGATGGCACAATAGGTAATAAGGGCATCTAAAAAGAACTGTTGCAGGTCTTCGTCTGACGCATTAATTTCGTTTTGTAATGCTTCAAAAAAAACACTGAATGTATGTTGATTGAGCAAGCATCTAAACATTACCTGGTCGCGCAAGAGATCTAGTTTAAAAATGGTATACTCAGTAATTACGGCGAGTATTTTACCATTCAAGTACTCTTCTGCCTGTTGTTTTGAGAGAAAAAAATTTTTATCTACGTGTAACATAAGTTTTTCACTTTTCTGGTGTTAATATTCAGGTGATTGTTTTACTACTCTGTATCGGTGCCTTCAGGCTTATTATTTGCCTCTTGAGTTTCTCTAATGCTTTCTTCACGTACCCAATCTTTGGCAGATTCTAAGTCTTTAAACTTTTGCACATCTACATATTTTCTGAGCTCTTGCTCGGCTCTGCCTATAGCCGACTGTACAAATACATCTTTGGGTACTACATAGGCTGACCTTTTGAGCCCAGCTCTGATAAATTTCGGAAACATTTCATTGATTTGGTACTCTTGCTGATCGCGCGAAAGCACCTTGGAAGTACGCACATCGGTAATAAAACTGGAGGCTCCAGTAGATTTCATCAGCTCTAGCACTTGTTCCATGGTTTCGCGGTATTCGCCCTGCAACATAAACCTGTCGTTCCACAAAGCCACCAATGCATTCAGAGATTCCTCATAGTAAATCATTCCTTTTTTTGTAACAATCTTGTGTGTTTCCATAATCTATAGTTTTCGGTACAATATTGTGTATATTTTTACTGCTCAAAAGGATTTTGAAAAGCTGGATTTTGAATAAAGGCAGAGTCGGTCAACATTTTCAGAAAAAAAACAATGTCTGCCTTTTCTTGGGTAGTCAAGGCCAGCGTTTTGCCTTGCACTTCGTTGCTGGCAGCCGTAATCAAAGGATCAAGATTTTGCGCAGCCTGGATGTGTTCATTGTAATGATCCAGCACTTCTTCCAAGGTTTTAAACCTGCCATCGTGCATATAAGGTGCCGTCAGGGCGATATTTCTGAGCGAAGGTGCCCGCATTTTGCCCTGATCGCTTGCCTGTCCTGTTACCATTGCCAAGCCCAAATCTTTGGGTACCACCTCTAGCCCATTGTTATGAAAAGTGTTCAAAGTAGTGAGGTTGCCCCCGTGGCAATCGCCACAATTGCCCCCTCGCAAAGGAATAGGAGCCGCAGGCTCTGGATGAGTAAAAAACAAGTCAATGGCGCGTTGCTCTCTGGTAGTGGGCTGTACCTCTCCTCTGGCTATTTTATCATACCTTGAGCCCGCAGAAATCAAAGTACGTTGAAATTGCGCCAGGGCTTTTGCCACCAGATCAGCCGAGATAGTTTCGGTGCCAAACGCTTGTTTAAACCTGGTCACATATTCGGGCAAAGCCTGTAGTTTTGCCGTAAGCTCTTCCAAAGTTAGCCCCATTTCACGCTCGTCTTGTATAGGCAACAGGGCTTGCTCTTCGAGGGTGTTTGACCGACCATCCCAAAACAAACGATCTACCCATAGCAAGTTAACCAACGACATGGCACTTCGGCTGGTAGTGCGTCCGTTTACCCCAGTGCTTACCGCCTTGCCATCGGTAAACGCTTTGGCAGGCTGATGACAAGAGGCACAAGACACTTGGTTGGTAGAAGAAAGGCGCTTGTCAAAAAACAAATGCCTCCCCAGGTCTACACCGGCTTGGGTGGTGGGGTTGTCGTTGGGTATTACAAAACTGTTCCCGAAGTGATCGGGGGTATTCAACGAAAAAGGCGGGTTGTCAGGCGTAGTATCTTCAGCCTTACGACAAGACATTTGACATAAAACCAGTAATAACAACCCGATATGTTTAAAACGAATTTTTATCATAAAAGCTTGCGCGTTTTCTTGTAAGAAACTGGTATCAACAGGCACTTTAAATACTATGTATGTATAATAACCTATTCGACGCATCATTGTGTTTTAAACCCTTACATCTGTTGAGTATTAGCAGAGAACAATATAAAAATATTTGGGCATATTTCAAATAAAGCCGTTGAGTCACCAGACCTCCAACTCACTAACAATCAATACATTACAACAAAACACAAGAAATACATTGAAAAAAAACAAAAAAATCTTTACTCCCCCTACTACTTTTTAGCCACAAGTGTGTCTTGTAAGTGAAAGTAATCAAACGATATGGGTTTAAGTTAAATGCTTTTACCTTGTTATGCACACTATGATCATTATGAAAAAACAGTTCTCATGAATAAAAGTGATTGGAGATTCCAATCACTTTTTTTTATAATAATGTTTACAAGTCATTGTATATTGAGCGTATTTTTTCAACCTTTATAGGTCAAGCAAAAGTAGCCAGGGTTACCTGTATTTGCTTTGAGGAGTGGTGGAAAAGTAAGCATTCATTTGTCCACCATTCCTTCGTTATCTTTTGAAAAATGTTTTGAACTATCTCTGGAAGTTATGGCAAAATATGCACTCATAGTAGCGGGTGGCAGCGGAACCCGTATGAACAATGATACTCCTAAACAATTCCTCGAAATTCTTGGAAAGCCAATCTTGATGCATACTATTTCAAGGTTTCACCTTTTTTCGCCCCTGATCAAAATTGTCTTGGTATTGCCCAAAGACGAAATAGATTACTGGAAGCACCTCGAGAGTCAACACAAATTTGATCATGATTACAAGATTGTGGCAGGTGGCAAAACACGTTTTCAATCGGTAAAGAAAGGATTGACTGCTATTGAGGCTGATGCTGACGATGTGGCGCCTGGTATGCAAAGCACAGTAGCTATTCATGATGGAGTTCGCCCGTTGGTAGCCGTCAAAACCATTGCACTCAGTCACGTAGAAGCATCTAACAATGGCTGTGCCATTGCCTCAGTAGCTCTTAAAGATTCCATTCGTGAGGTGAAACCAGACGGTGGCACCAAGGCAATCAACCGGGATAACTTCAGACTAATGCAAACTCCCCAGACTTTTAGGGTAAACGCCATTAAAGCAGCTTACGAAATAGAAGAAACACCCGACCTGACCGATGACGCCAGTGTATTTGAGAAAGCCGGACATGCAGTCCACCTTATCAATGGATCATACCAAAATATTAAAATTACTACCCCCGAAGATTTGGCAATAGCCAAAGCAATATTGGATGAGTCGCATAAATAACCTTGAAAGTGGTTGGGAACTGTGCTCGGTATGCCAACTGGCGGTTCCTGCCACTCATTTACAAAAATTTGCTACCAAAGATGCTCAAGGCAATATCGAGCATCAATACTATTGCTATGATAAAGAGCTGTGCCGTAAGTTTTTGGAACTCAAGGAGCCTCCTGCCCCCGCCTCGTAGTAGGTATCACCCTGACGCTTTTCATTTACAACAATTTTTCTTTTCATTAGGTTATGTATATTTTGCAGAAATGCGCCAAAAGCTTCGTTTATACAATAGTATTCAACGACTGTGTTTACTATCAATACTCCGCAGTGATTTTAGTCAAAGTTGTTTGCTGGTTCTCAGTTATTTACGAATTTAAAAACTATTTAATTGGGTGTTTGGGCGTAAAACCGACACACTTTTAAAAATAAATTGAGTAAGCAATCTTAATATAAAATACTGGTTTACAGCATTTAACAAGGTAAACATTTACTCGAATCAGCTACCGACTAAATACTATGGACTATTGTACTATACCACCGCATAGATAATATTTGATATTAAACCCACTAAAATATGCTCATCAACTTTTTTTATCTTCTGAGAAACAACGGTTTACCTGTAAGCCTGAGAGAACACCTGACCTTGATTGAAGCACTAAGTAAGGGAGTCATTGAATACAACGTAGATGATTTTTATGCCTTAAGTAGGTCTATATTGGTCAAACATGAGAAAAACCTCGATAAGTTTGATCAGCTGTTTGGTTTGTTTATGCAAGGGGTACACAACCAAAGTATCGAACAGTTGGTAGAAATTCCGAAAGAGTGGCTGGAGAACCTGGGGGCACGCGATTTTACCGAAGAAGAGAAAGCCCTAATTGAGGCAATGGGGGGACTAGAAGCGTTAATGGAACGTTTTAAAGAATTGATGGAGCAACAAAAAGAAAGACACCAAGGGGGCAACACCTGGATAGGTACTATGGGCACTTCGCCGTTTGGCGCCAATGGCTACAACCCTGAGGGGGTGCGTATAGGGCAAAAAGAGGGACGACACGGGAGGGCGACCAAGGTGTGGGACAAACGTACTTACAAAAACCTGGACGACAATGTAGAGCTTAACACCCGTAATATGAAGATGGCTTTGCGCCGATTGCGTATATTGACTCGTGAGGGGGTGCAGGATGAGCTGGACATTAATACTACCATTAAAAAAACTTCTAAAAATGGGGGCTGGCTAGACCTGGAAATGGTACCTATAAAAAAGAACAATGTGAAGGTGTTGATTTTGTTTGATATTGGGGGGTCTATGGATAGTTATATTCATTTGTGCGAGAAGTTTTTCTCTGCTGCCAAGTATGAGTTCAAACATCTTGAGTTTTATTATTTTCATAATTGCCTGTACGAATACGTCTGGAAAGACAACCGCCGTCGTCATGAAGAACGCATTCCCACTTATGAGATTTTCAATAAATACAATAAAGACTATAAGGTGATTTTGGTGGGTGACGCCACTATGGGACCTTATGAGGTAACCGCACAATATGGTAGTGTAGAGCATTATAATGAAGAATCGGGCAAGGTTTGGCTCGAACGCCTGAAAGAGAACTATCCAAATTATATCTGGCTCAACCCTACCGATCATAAGTACTGGGAGTATACCCCGTCTATTGAACAAATCAAGGAGATCATGAAAGACCGAATGTATCCGCTTACGCTGGATGGGCTTACGCAGGCAATGCGAGGGCTCAAGGATAAAAAGCTTAAGTTTGAGGGTTAGTCATTGGCTTTTTTAACTTCATTTATAGGTTGGAGGGTTGTAGTGCTATTGGCTCGTTGCCAATTTGCAAATACAAGAAAAACGAGTGAGGGTTACTCATTAAAGAACATCCAGTCGCTGGCACCTAAAAAATTTCTACTACTTATGACTGCTAAAGACGAAGATAAAACTGACCATGAGCAAATAAACAAGATACGGTCGTTGATTTATACCCAGCAACCTGCCAATATAGAGCTTGCCTTCCAACTGATGGTAAACGTAGTAGCAATGCCTCCAGATCAGGCGTTGCGGATATTGTTTGTGGAACTGTTGACGTTGCGTGAGCACACCGGATGCAGTGGTAAACTGGATGATCCTTTTGTTGACTTTATGATTTATGGGGTGCAAGTCCGCTATTTTTGGGACCGCAACGGCATTTATTATTATACTCAAGGCAAAAAACACTGTTTGCTCGAAATGGACAGATATCACCTGTTACACGTCAGTAACATCCGTGAACGTTGTGTACAACACTTTCACCAACACTTGTACCAATTTGGGTATTTGGTAGCACAGCAAATGAAGAAGTGATTTTTTTAATTACGAATAGACTAATTACGAATTTGAGAATTACGAATTACGAATTACGAATTAGCGCGAAGCGAGGCTAAAGCTCATCGTAGCTCAAGAAAAAGCTAAAGGATAAAAGCCAATCGTAGTTCAAGAAAAAGCTAAAGGATAAAAGCCAATCGTAGTTCAAGAAAAAGCTAAAGGATAAAAGTCAATTGTAGTTCAAGAAAAAGCTAAAGGCTCAGAAAAAACTTGAAGCTATAACTATCCTCAACGCTCAAACCAACCCACTACTTCGTTGTTTTCAAAAGGGTTAGAATTGATATATGTCAGGTGAGTTTCGTAAAAGATGTCTTGCTTATTTGCCACAAATACTGGTGGGGGTTTTACCATATTTACGTCCCAATGAATGCCCACATACCGCTGAAAATCTTCGTGTACCTGCCACTCCCTCTCTAGTTGCTCGGTTGAAAGCTCTACAATAGCGTATCGCCTGAACCAATCGTCCTGAGTCCAGTTTTCTTTGATGAGTTCAAACCAAAAAAACTGCGTGGCTATTTGTAGTATTCCTGTCATGGGAGCATCCCAATAATCCCCAATCCATATTACCTGATATTCGTCTTGACTGTATTTTTTCAATGCTTTGGGGGGGCGAGTATTTCTTAACTCTTTTAACTTCATAGACTTAGTAAACTCCCTCACAAGCATTTTTGTTCGGCACGCCAGTAATTGGCTTACCCAATAGCTATGGGTAGAGAAACGGATAAATGGGGCAAATGGGATGCCTTGAAACATACATACAATGCCTGTTTTTGACAAGAAGGTTCTATTTCTATTAAACTTTAGGGCTTTGTTTTTTCGTTTTTACTAACAGGTCAATTATGGATTTTTTTTCGTTTATTGGATTAGGATTTTTAACCGCTATGATGGCATTGCTTTATATGACCAGGCGCGTCAAGAAAAAGTAAATAACCTCAGTGGTCTTAAGGCTTTGATGGTAATTTAGAATGAAAATAGTATATTTGATAGTGAGGTAAAAATCAAACTATGAGAATACAACAACTGGTTCATTATTTTAAAGATTGTTATCAGGCAGACCAGCGCGAGGCTACTGTTTGGAATCTTTTTGATAAAAAAATAGAGCATAAAAACGTTACTGACAAACAAGAGCAATTGCTCAATCAAAATCTTCCTCAGGAATATATCCCGCTTGACAAAGCACAGCACATCGAAAAAGAACTACAACTTTATCAGCGGGAAAAATCGCTGTATTACTTTGCTTTTTTTGTAACGGGTCATAACCCCAACGAACACATTGGACCCCGAAAACTTTGCGCTCCCTTGCTTTATTACCCCGCCGAATTAGTCAAAAAAAAAGAAGATTATTATGTAAAAATAGACTTTAGCAAACAGCAAGTAAACTATCCCTTGTTGGCAATGCTCAACCAACCAGATCATAATGTGGAAGAGATTTTTAAGCAAATTCCACAAGAAGCCATCACTTTTACCGAAGCCAAAGAATTGACAGATGTGCTCAAAAAATATTGGACTGAGGTAAATTTTGAGGAAATGTATCGCTATCCAGAAGATTTACTGACCGAAGAAGCGCTCAAAAAATTGATAAAATCGAAAATACTGCGCTTGGTGCCAGCCAGTGCCGCAGGTGTTATGATGAGCTCAAACACGACCCGTGGAGTAATCAATGAACTAGGGCTCATTGGCAATAGTGATCAGTTTTCGAGTGCGCTCAAGGCATTGTTTGGTGAAGCTCCTCCCGCCCACTACCCTCCTCCTAAGCCATCGCTGGTGCCCTCGGTGCTCAGCAAAGCCCAGAAAAAAGTATTGGCTATGGCACAATGTCACCCGCTAAGCATTGTAGTAGGACCACCAGGCACGGGCAAGACTTATACTATAGCTGCCCTTGCTACTGACCACCTCACCAGGGGCGAGTCGGTGTTGATTGCCTCGCAAATGAATCATGCTGTAGATGTAGTAGGTGATAAAATAGAACAACAACTGGGGTTTAAAAATGGGGTAATTCGCGGCGGTAAAAGCCAGTACATGAAAGACCTTAAACTGTATATTAAGAATATTCTGAGTGGCATTGGTATTCCTGACCCTGGTCAGGTGCCCGAAGCAAAAAAGAAGTACCAACAAATGGGTAACCGTTTGCAAACCATTGAGCAAGAAATACAAGCCCTTGAGGTATTGTTTGACCAAAGAGTAAATGAGGAGATAAAATGGGGAAACTTTATTGCTGCCAACAACCAGGCAAAAAACCTAATCAAGCGCTGGATTGTCAACTTTAAAACCAACCGAATACGCAATAAAAGCACTGAACGTCCTATTCACTGGGAACTGGTGTCGAAGCTTGAGGGATTGCTGGCACAGCGTACTAAACTACTGAAAGAGTATATTCACTTGGGCTACCAACTTAAATTAGTAGATGTAATCAGGTTTAAACGCAAAGACCTGAGTAATTTCCTGAAGGCTATCAAGGCACGCAAAGGGCACAAACAAGCACAGCTTTTTGACAGCATCGATTTTGACACTATACTAAGTACTTTTCCTATTTGGTTGGTTAACCTTTCAGACGTGAGCAATGTGTTGCCGCTTCGCCAAGATATGTTTGATGTGGCCATTATTGACGAAGCTTCGCAGTGTGACATTGCCAGTTGTTTGGCGATTTTGCAGCGTGCCAAAAGGGTGGTCATTGTGGGTGACCCTTCGCAATTGCGCCATGTATCGTTTTTGTCAGAGGCCAGGCAAAATTTTTTACGTAAGCAACATCATTTAGACAATGAAACCGTTTTTGATCTTGACTACCGAAATCAAAGTGTTCTGGATGCAGTAAATGGCTCTATAGAAACCCAGGATGCCATCACGTTTTTGGATGAACACTACCGTAGCTTGCCTGAAATCATCAATTTTAGTAACAAGTTTTTTTATCAAAACAGGCTCAACCTTATGACCCAAACCCCTCATAATGAAAGGGTGAAAAGTTTGCAACTATTGACCAATGAAGGAGAACGCAGCCCCAAAGGTTACAATGAAGGAGAGTCGGAGATGATTATTGCCCGCATAAAAAAGACTGTTGAAAACGAGCAAATTTTATCAAAAGACATTTGTCACAGTATAGGGGTGCTGTCACCATTTAGGGCACAGGTTGACTATTTGACCAAGCGTATTTCAGAGGAAATTTCACTGGCCTCGCTCAAAAAACATAACCTGATGGTGGGCACTGCGCACTCGTTTCAAGGAGAAGAGCGCGACATGATGTTTATCTCATTTGTAGTAGATCAACACTCGGCAAGTGGCTCGTTTGTACACATCAACAAAGAGGACTTATTTAATGTAGCAATTACCCGCGCCCGTGCCAAGCAGTTTGTAGTTACTTCGGCCGCCCCTCAAGAGTTAAAAAACCAAACTTTGCTTAAGCAGTACTTAAGCTATGTGGTAGATGAGGAAAAAAACTTCAGCCGTAACTATGATCCGTCAGGAGCTCATTGTACTTTTGCCGATGAGGTAGAAACGGCACTACAGTCACTAAAGTATCATTGCTTTCGTTCTTACCCTATTGCCGGGCTCGACATTGACATTGTGGTACAAGACAAACATAAAACAATGGGTATCAACCTGATAGGGTTTCCAGGTATTTACGAAAATGCATTTACACTAGAACGTTATAAGATATTAAGCAGGGCTGGTGTGCCCATTGTTCCTCTCCCTTACCTTACCTGGAAATACGACCAGGCAAAATGTATAGAGGTGATTGAAGCTACACTTAGAAAGTTAAAATAACTGCCTTATGAAGCTGTTTTAAGGGTCTAATTAGAGGTTTTAAGGAAAAAATCATTTTTGGAGGCACCTAAACAATGGGCAAAGAAAGGAAAAGCACAAGACTGGTTGGAGGAGCTTATATCAAACTACGGCTTTCTGACAGCCGCCACTCTATACATGGTTTTTGTATAGGTTTCATATTTTTCCATTTCATAATTTCCTCTCAATTCTTCTTCTACAATCTTGCGCAAAGTTGGTTTAAGTTCCTGAGGACTTACGGCCTTTTGCATACGAATGGTTAAAACACGGTAATGAGCATCAAATGATTGATCTTTGAGTATAGTATGATTATTATTAGTCAACATAGCGAAGTAAACTTAAATTTAACAAAGATGAATAGGTTATGATATATGCAAATCACAAACCAAAAACCCTAATATACGCAATATAATTCGGTAATTCACTAAAAAATCCAAATACTAACACTCATCTATACCTTATACAACATAACTGCTATAATCAAATAACCAACTAAGGTATTTTATAAATCACTCATTATCAAGTACCTTACTTCCCTCCTACTACTATCTCATACATTTCTTCGGTACGCAAATATTTATTGGCTAGTTCCATCAAGTCTTCTGGGGTAATGTTTTTAAGTACTTCAAAGTAATTGTCGTAAAAACTATAGTCCAACCCGTGAAAGTGCAACCCTTTGAACACATCAGCAAGGGCAAAAGGGGAATTAATGGTGCTGGTAAGTGTGCCTGACATATAGTTTTTTACAAGGCTCAGCTCTTCTTCGGGCACCAGTTCAGTGCGCATGCGCTTCGATTCTTTATGAATTTCGTCTATAGTATGTTGGGTAAACTCTTTGCGTACATCGGTCATAATACCGTAATAAGCTGCTTGTTCCAGCAATGCTACCCTGGCATAAATACCATAAGTATAGCCTTTATCTTCGCGGATGTTGCTCATTAGTCGTGAGCCAAAATAGCCGCCAAAAATTTCATTGAGAATGATGAACCTGGAGTATTCGGGGTGGCTTTTGGTAAATATGAGCCCTCCCATACGTATAGACGACTGGGTAGCATTTTCGCGGACGTCTAAATGCAACTGTTGCTCTGAAGGCATTGGGGTAGGCACTACCTTGGGCGGGTGCAGTAAAAACTCTGACAAGTTGATCCCACCAAAATATTTGTTCAGCACCTTGAGCACCTCCTCGTTGGCATCACCCGACACAATAATATCACAAGGGTTGTTTTTAATGTATTTATGGTAAAACCCCTGCAAATCTTCGCGGCTTACTTCATCTATAGCGGCTTCGGTTAGGTCTAACCCATAGGGGTGTCTGCCAAACAATACTCGACTCATTTTGCGTGACGCCCTAAAACCATTACGCTTAAGGTTAAGCAGCAGGTTTTGGCGAGTAATGTTCTTAAAACTATCCAGTTCTTTTTCAGGAAAAGTAGCTTCGTTGAGCAATTCTGTAATTAAAACCAACAACTTATCGAGGTACTTCGACAAGGTGTATACAATAACTCCTATACGATCAGGCCCTGGTTTAAATTCGATAAACGCTCCGTATTGATCAATATATTCGCTTATTTGGTGCGTATTGCGGGTACTTGTACCCTCACGCAACATCTTGATTACAAAAAATGAGGTCGCAAGTTTAGGGTCAATCAAAGCCCCTGCTTTAAAAAATAGCTCCACCCTAAGCACTGGCTGCCCTCCGGCGTTGATCAAGTGTACAGGTATGCCATTGTCGAGGTATTGGGTCTTGGCTTGCAATATAGGCACCTTGTCAGCAACGTGAAAGGCGGGGGGTTGTGATCTGTCTAACATAGTTCGTCGTTTTTGTACTCGTCTGATGATTCTAACACACGGCTTATCTTCAGGTGCTTAATTTCAATAGTCCGTAGCACCCACAGGGGCAAGCTTTAAGCGACAAGTCGCAAGCTACACCCTGCTCTATAAACAACTAACAAATTCATAGTATGCTTATTTTCAGTGGCTTATGGATTTATTAGTTAAAAATCCATAGCGGATTCGAGTAAATATTTACTCAATTAATATCTGTAAACCGAACTTGTGAGCTCAACGAAGTTAATCAGCGGTGTATGTAAAAATTGTGTACTCGCTTTATTTTTAAAAGGGCGTTGGGGCGTATGCCTAAACACGCAGTTAAATGGTTTTTAAATTTATAATAGACTGATAATCAACTTTGACTAAAATCACTGCGGAGTATTGTAATTCTAAATTAAGCAAATAAAAAACCCTTCTCCAAACGGAGAAGGGTTCAGGTAAGTTTTTCCTGTACTTTGTAATAAACTATTTCTTGTCTTTGCCACCCAGGTTAAACAAAATTGAGAAGCGAAGTGTTTCTGCCAATGGGTTGGTTTCTCTTTGTGGTAGCAAATAAGCTGCATCAAAACCAAGTTTTTTATAACGCAGACCTACCCCTACAGTAAAGTACTTACGATCACCTTTTTGAGCGTGTTCGTTGTAATACCCTACACGAGCCGCAAATAAATCGTTGTACCAATACTCTATTCCGGTAGCAATGATAAATTCTTTCAGTTCTTCGCTAAAACCTCCTGGGGCATCAGCAAATGATCCAAACATACCACTCAACAAAGTTTTATCGCGAGGGCTGGTACCAGAGATAATGTTTCCTTGGCTGTCTACCTGAGGTGGAGTGGGTACCATTAACTTGTTAAAGTCTAAAGCAACGGTAAATTTATTAAATTCGTCGATGTTCAGAGTAAAAGCAGAACCTAAACGAAGGTTGGTAGGAATAAAATCTCTTTCGTTTTTGTTGGTATAAGAGATTTTGGCACCAATGTTAGAAATGTTTGCCCCAAAAGCCAGGTTTGACTCCATTCCACTTACCGTCAAATCGGTTTTGTAAAATACAGCTATATCGGCAGCGACTGTGTTTCCAGCTTTGGTTTCTTGTTGGTTCGCCAAAATCAAATCGGCCGAAAGGTTGGAGTGAATATAGCGTCCACTTACTGCTACCCCTAGCTTTTCAGAAAGTTTACGTGAGTAGGTCAGGGTAGCTGCTAGTTCGTTGGGCACAAAATCACGGATTATCCCCCCTTGATTATCGGTAAACTGAATACTACCTAAATTGAAATATCTTAGTGAAAAACCAAATGCCTGACGGTTATCCAGTTTGTAATAGGCAGACAAATAAGACAACGACATGTCGTTTACGAGCTTACGCAACCAAGGAGTGAAAGAAAGGGAAGCACCTATTTTGCCTTCGGCAAAAACCAGCTTTGCCGGGTTCCAATAAATACTGTTTACATCAGCAGTAGTAGCTACTCCTACATCTCCCATACCAGCAGCGCGGGCATCAGGTGAAATAGATAAAAAAGGTACAGCAGTGGTGATGGGTCTTGACACTGTATCTTGCCCTATAAATGCGGCTGTCTGACTAAATGATTGGGAAGAACCCAAAGCTACCATAAAGGCAGCCACTAATAAAACTACACGTCTATGAAATTTCATTGTGATTTGGTTTTTATAATACTTTTGCAAATATACTTTTTTTGTTGGGAATTTTAGGCAAAAAGATGACATGTATACTTTTTGTATACTTTTCTCAGGGGGTTTTATGCCTTTATTCCCCCCTAAAGTTAATTAGTCGCTAATATTTGTTATAAAATTATCAGGGATAAAGCCGTGTACTTTGCTGTTTGTGAACTTGTTATTGGTAAGTTGGTGCTAATCTAACACTACTAACCTTCGCACAACAAACTCTTCGGCACCATCGGTAACAGAACGTGCCGTGATCTTGTATACATACACTCCTTGAGGTATTTTTTTGCCTTGTTTGTCCAAGCCATCCCACACTCCCTCAAAACGAGTCAGCGCCTTGCTGGTAGTGTATTGCAGTTTTTTTACGTGTTGTCCATTGCGGTTATAAATCTGAATGGTTACTTCGAGGGCTTCACCCGCCCGGTTGTGGTCAAAACGAAAAGTAGTCGCCTGATTAAATGGGTTGGGATAATTCATTACCTCGTTTATTGCCATTACAGCATTGTCGGTTACAACAAAATCGATGCTTGCTTCGCTTGAGTTGTTGTGGGTGTCCCACACTTTTACTACTACCGTATGCTTCCCTTTGGCAAGGTCACGTACAGGGTATTGCACTACCCCCTCTTGATAAGTGTCCAGGTTACCTTCGTAAAAATCGTTCAGAATCCAAGGGTTTTCCAGGTCACCATCCAACACCGCCGTCATTTCGTGTCCTACTCCGGTTTGGGCAATGTTCAGCCCATTTTCGTCGCTCAATTTGGCAATCAAAGTAGCCGATGGCTGTACCACACCCCCATTCACAAAAGTTTCATCGTTCATAAACAGAGTAATAGCCGGGGGGGTATCGTCGGGGGTAATAGAAGCACTGGTGCCACCAATGATTACATCGGTTTTGGCTCCCTGGGCATCATTGACTCCATCGTTTGCCTGGGCATAAAAGCTCCACTTCCCTTCTCCAAACTTATAATCAATGTCTTTGGGTACAATGAAGGTAAAAGTAAACTTACCTGCCTTCACACTGGCCTTACCCACAAATATTTTGTTGTTCTGTGCCTTAAACTGAATACGGCTACTCTCGGTTCCCAGGGTGGTTAGCTCTTGCGCTTTGTCAAATATGGTAATGTCTAGTACTCCCTCAAATCCATCGAGCAAAATATCTTGCGCATTTGTCACCTCCCCTTCTACAGTCACTTTGTCCAGCGCACTTATGGTATTCACTACTTGCCCCGTATTGGCATTGGTTATTTTAGTCACGGCCACTTTATGTTTAGGATAAGCCAATCGTAATGATGGATCGCCCAGTAAGGCAAAGTTACGATTAATGGCTCCATTCAAGCTGTTGTTTTTGGTCTTGATCATTAGGTCACCCAAACGAGGCATTGCTCCGTCAATGGGTTTAAACACTTCAGCATAAAAAGCTTTGCTCAATAAAAAATTAGTGCTCGAATACACCGGCCGGGTGGTAGTAATGAGCCCAATGCCTCCGCCTTTGGGGTTGAGCAAAATATATTCGGCACCTGCCACCCTCAAGGGGTCGTCATAACGCCCAAACTCACAAGTAGCCGTTACAAACAAAGGGAGGTTATGGTAGTTTTCCCAATCATTGATTTGCGGCACATTCAGCAGCTTTTCTTCTGCCCAGCCAATTTCCCCGCCGTGTCCGGTATAGTTTACAATGAGGGCTCCCTTTTCTACATTTTGGGTAAGGGCTTCTTTCAACGTGGGAGCAAGCTCGCCGTTGGGGGTAGATACTTGCTCGAACGCGTCTAAAAACAACTTGCTCACATTGAAGTTCTTATGGTTGTTTCTAATGTCTTCGGCAAGCACATCTGCATCTAATTGGTGAATATTTACATCGCCATCGTCTGCCACAAACACCACCCGGTTACGCCAACTCCCCAAATTAGATTGGTTATTGGCGTACCCAATGAGTTTAGTTACTACATTAGCTGCCTCTTCGAGTGTTTTTACGGGCAAGCGCCCAATGCCAATTTCCAGCGTGTGGTCGCCCAAAGAGGTTTCTGTCCATTCGCCTTCACTTGCTTCAAGAAACCCAAAATAATCGTCGGAAGAATGACTCAATATAGGATGCAACGATTCGCGCGATTCATAGATAGGGACAAAATTGGTATTGTTTGCTACTCGATCTTTATAGTCGAAAGAGGCATCGCCAAACAGCAACAGGTACTTAAATACTTGAGAATCGCGCAGGTAAAGCATTCGGGCAAAATCGCGCAAAGCAGTTACATCTTGTTTGCCCGACGAGAACTCATTGTAAACCTGGGAAAGTTTGACTACAGTCACGCTCAAACCATCATTGGTGCGCCTAAAGGCGGCCAGGCGTTCGGCTTCGCTCAAAAACACTTCTGGGACAATAATCACCAAATTGGTAGGGAGCAAAGCATGTAGGTTTTGGTTGGGCAGTGTTTGTACCGACTCAGGGGTGGGAAAATCACTGCCCTGAAAAACCACAAATTGTTTCAACGCAGTGGCAGTACTTGCTCCAAACACCGCATTGCTCCCACTTAAGGTATAAGGTTGGTTTACAGGGTGTAATGGGTTGCTAATATCCCAAACAATGGCACCATTGCCCACGTTGGCTACCGAAAAAGCAGTCAAAGGTTGCTCCAGGCTGGCTATAGCCCTAAAGGTAGTTTGGTTATTATATAGCTGTAATTGCCGTTGATAATTTACCCGCAGGTAATTTAAATAACCTGAGGAGCTTCCTCCGTTTTTATCGTACAACAGGTCAATGGTTAATTGACTCAATCCGGATAGTTGGCTGGTGTTCAGGGTGAAGTCCCTTACATTGTTGATCCCTTTTACATCATAAGTGCCCGTGGGTTGGGCAGCTATTGACTGAGTACCCAAAGTAACACCATTGAGCGATACAGAAAACTTGGTGTCCAATGCTGAACGCCCCATCACAAAAGAAGTAAGTGTAAGCGGGGCATTGGCTAACAAACCAGGAGTGTCAAAAGTAAAGCTCTGATTCGTTTCAAAATCAAAAACTTCGCCGTACCATTCTCTGCCTGAACCTTGTTCCAAAATAGTTCGTTCGTCTTTTTCATATACTTGATAGTCGTCGTAAGTAGTCAGGGTTTGGGTAGTACCACTTAGGTTTTCCTGTGACTGTACCCTTTTGCCCTCATTGCTGCCTATAGTCAAAAAACAAAACACTGAATCAGAATAAATATTTTGGGTATGTTCAAATAGTTTGTTGGTGGCGTTATAGGTCCACTCTACGGCTCCCTGGGCATAAAACAAAATATAATCATTGGCGTCAAAGTTCCCGTCGTCTTGCCCCGCTACCCATATTGAGTTTTCCTGCAGATCGTCTACACGGGAAGCACTATTGGATTGAGGCAACATGCCCCCTACATTGCCATACAGTTGTATGTTTCGGGGGTTAATGTTATCTACATCTACTCCAGCATCTTTCAAAAAATTATAGTCTATTTTATAAATACCTTGTTGGGTAGTACCTATTTTATACCAAGTACCTGTACCCAACACCGACGAGGAGGCAAAATTTTGTGCCTGGGTAGGGTGTTGAAAAAGCAGCAGGCAGGCAAAAATAAGTGAAGTGATATATTTCATAGGTGTTTGCTAAATTATTATTTTTTTTATTGTGCTGGCTTTCAGCAATTTAAGCGATGATCCAGTCAAAACTATTTTTTACGGCATTCATTTATGCAACCCTTGCCATGGGGCAAGTGTCATTGATGATGTAAACCTAAGCGCCCTTTCATCAATACGTTTGTTTTTACAAAAATACTTGTTGTCAAACATTTTAGTTCCTGTATCAGGAATATTTTTTTGAGCAGAAGTTTTAAAAACTTAGTTGGAGATTTTAGTTTTATAAAACAAGTTTTAAAAATATAGTCACGTCTACTAAAAATATCAATGAAAAAAAACGCGAAAAATAAAGGACAAAAAAGCAAGCAACTCACCAAGGCAGAGGAACAGGTAATGAAAGTTTTGTGGAAACTGGAAAAAGCTTTTATCAAAGAAATCATTGCCGATATACCCGTGGCGCCTGGCAAAAACAAACCCGCCTACAGTACAGTGTCTACTATAGTAAGGTTGCTTGAAGAAAAGGGTTTTGTCACACACCAGACTTTTGGCAACACTTATCGTTATGAGCCATTGGTAAAAAAAGAAGAGTATACCAGCTTTTGGTTAGACCGCTTCATGACTGATTATTTCGGAGGATCTTTTGCTCGTTTGGCGTCATTTTTTGCCAAAGACAAAAACGTGGACATATCAGACATTGAAGATATTTTGGAAGATATAGACAAGAACCTTAAACAAAAAAATGATGATGAAAGAAAGAAATAACCACGCTGAGCCAAAGCGTGACATTGCCCGATATTTTTTAGTAATTCCCTTGGTTATTCTGGCGGGTTGGCTTTTGCAGCGAAGCCCCCTGTTTGGTTCGCACAATGACAACGAATCAGCGATTGCTCAAGTAAGTCAACAAGAACGACTGGAAGCCCTTCAACAACAGCAAGAAGAAGAAGTTGAACGTCAACGCGAGCAAAACTTCAGATTGGATGTTGACCTCAATGGCGAAAAGATTACGATTGAAAATACAGCCGATTTAGAAAGGTTAGGAAAGGAGTTTGAGCAAATGGGCAAAGAGTTTGAAAAAATGGGGGAGCACTTTGAGAAAGATTTCAAGGAAACCTTGGTAAAAGAACTCAATAAGGGAATTCAGGAATGGAAAAAGGAGGATTTACCAGCGCTCAAAAGAAAACTAAAAAAGCTTAAGAAAGAGCTGGGCAAAGAGCTTAGGAAAAACCTGAACCACGAACTCAAAAATATAGATACCAGAGACTTAGACAAGCACGAAAAGGAATTGCTTAAAAATATTAGTGAGCTGGTAAAAAGCCTCAATGACGATTAGAATATTTCGCCAAGTATTGAGCGCCGAAGCAGAATTAAACACATTTAATAAATAGGTGTAACTATCACACTATAAAATAGTTAGCCTTACTTGTAGCTGACTACCTGCCGTGGCTTATGCCACCCACTACTATTTTATTAAAAAACCATTGAATACCATGAACGATTGGATAATATACCTTATAAAAGTAAACCTAAGCTTGTTGTTTTTATATGCTTTTTATCTCATCTTCTTAAAAAAAGAGACGAGTTTTCACTTAAACCGTGCCTATTTGCTGATAGGCTTGGGAGTGGCACTTGCGGTACCATTGTTACACATCAAGTTGCCAAAAAAATCGGTGCCAATTCATATAAGACAGTGGCAACCGCTTGCAGTAAGCTCTCCAGTGGTTGCCTCCAAAAAAACAACTACCTCTGTTGTTCATAATAAAAAATTACTTCTAACAACTCAGCATCAAGCTTCTGGTAAAACAACCCACCAGACAACAACCAAGGCTACTACTCCTTCAATCAATTGGTGGAACACATGGCTAGGGCTGTACATTGCAGGAGTAGTGGTGTGTCTAACACTTTTTACCTATCGGTTGGTGCGCATCATACGGGTCGTTGCAGGTGCCCAAGTAATGCCACAAAACCATTACAAAGTAGTGTTTACTTATGGTAAGTTGCCCATGCTGTCGTTTTTCAACTATTTGTTTTGGGACAATACCCTAAAACTTACTCCCGAACAAAGAGCACAAGTTATTGCCCACGAAGCAGCGCACATTCAACAAAAACATACTATAGATGTCCTGTTGATGGAGTTGTTTTGTGCGGTGTTTTGGTACAACCCAGTAGTGTACTGGTGGCGGAATGCCTTGCGTGAAAATCACGAGTTTGTAGCCGATCGGGCGGTGATCAAACAGCAAGACGCCCACAGTTATGCCATGTTGTTACTTAGCCAAAGTTTGGGCAGTGTGCCTCAGTTTACTTTGGGAAACCGTTTAGTTCAATCGCAAATTAAAAAAAGAGTAAATATGATGACCAAGAAAACCATGTATCGAAAAATCTATTGGAAATACGCCCTCATATTGCCTATGTTGGCTTGCCTGGGCATTGGGTTCGGCCAGGTATCGTTTGGGCAAAGTGTTGCCTTGAGCAGTAGTGCTTTGGTAGCGCATCAGTTGGCCTCAGGCAAGGCAGTAAAACCAGCCTCTACTAGTAGTCAGCAGGTAACAAACCTATCCACTCCGCCCAAAGTCCTTATCAAGGAAATGGTAAAACAAAGAATAAAGGAAGAGTTAGCCTTGCTTGCCGCAGTAGTGGATACCCCGGGTAAAAAAACCAGCAAAATGCGCCGTTTAAATAAATATTCTCACCACAAAGATCGTCATTACCGAAAAATAGACAGTGAGGATGATTATGTAGAAATGGAGGCTAACATCAAAGGGACCGACTATGAGGTACGTTTTGACAAAGCCGGAAAAGTAAAACGCTTGTATGTAGATGGCAAAAAAATAAAGTCAGGGAAATTTAAAAAGTACAAAACAACTACTGACAGTATGTGGCAAGACTGGATAGCCCTAAAGGATGGGCTGAAAGAGCTGAGTGTATCGCTCAAAAACATGGGCAAAGATCTTAAACGTAGCTTACGAAAAACGAGCAAAGACCTAAGCAATATTGACCTTGAAAACGAACTTGACCTGGGCGATTTGCTCAAGCCTGTGATTGGTCTAAGCCTCGATGTAACCAGTGATGTATTGAAAAACCTCAAGGTGGATCTAAAAGACCTAAAAAAGGATTTGAAAATAGACCTGAAAGACTTTAAAAAAGACCTCAAAGAAGCATTAAAAGAACTGAAGAACTTCAAGTTTGAGTTGGAAGATGAGGACGATAATGATGATTAATCGTATATAATTCATACTATTAGTTCAAGCATACCCGTTAAAAGAACTTAACGGGTATTCTACTATCTGACTGGAAAAGAGCCTTCTATTTTTTTATAAAGTTGTAGAATCTCTGAACAAATCTTACCTTGACACGGTAAAACAAACTATGATAATGTTTCCATACTTTTAAAACTACACTCCATCATGAAAAGGCATATTTTCCTGCTTGGTTTTTTTTTGCTCACTCTTGTCCATGACACCAAAGCACAAAAAAAAATATATAGCACTCACACAGGTCAGGTCACCCTATTTTTAAATTCTAACCTTGCCCTCATTCAGGCGGTCAATAAATCTGTGACTTCTGCCTTTAATCGCAAAAACAACGAAGTGTCTTTCATTATTCCCACCAATAAGTTTCGCTTTAGCAACCCTGTGATGCAGCAACCTTTTAACGAAACCTACCTCGAAGCCAGCAAATACCCCCACTCTACTTTTAAAGGTAAAGTAAAAGAAAAGATCAATTTTGAAATTAGTTCTCCTCAGAAAGTAACCGTGGTGGGCTACCTTAAAATGCACGGCGTAAAGAGAAAGCGTTCTATTCCGGCGACTATCGTAGTAAAAAACAACAAAATCAGTTGCTTTAGTCGTTTTCAGGTCAATACCAAAGATCATCAGATCAAAATACCTCAGGCCTTGTTTAAGGATGGAAAAAATGTAGTGGAGATTAATTTAATTGCCAAATATGATTAGGAGGCAAAGACCTGATTGAAAATATACTGCCTGACAACATGCGCACAAACCCTCTCAAATCAAGTAATTTGGGAGGGTTTGTGTGGTTTTGGCAAAATCTTCTTTCCAACACAGGCAACGTTTCCTTCACTTGAGTTGTAACAACATAAAACAAGTTGGTTTTTGACTATATTTCTTTACTTTGCACAAAACTCAATATACTTGCCCCCATTATGTCAAACAGGATTCAATACATACGGTTTTACGGATTGCTACTCATTTTTTTATGGGCTACCTCAGCACAACTACAGGCACAGGGCTGTAGCGATGCCGGGTTTTGCACGATGGGTGCCATGAAGCCCGATCAACATTTTAACCAAAAAATAAGGCTGCGTTTACGCTCGGTAGAACTGAGTCACTATCTGGGCGTTACCAAATTTGATAACCTTATTTTGGCGTATACTGTAGATTTTAACATAGGTTTTAATGACAAAACCAATTTACAGGTAAAGTTGCCTTATCAATACGCCCAGGGGCGCTTAGGCAGCAACCACGGAATAGGTGATGTGTCGTTGAGTTTTAGTTACAATCTCGTTAACAAAGAAAAATTTCAGATAAACGCTACACTGGGTACCAAAATACCTACAGGCACTCCCAATGCACAGTCTGAGTCAGGCAGGGCACTGCCTATGTATTACCAAAACACCCTAGGCACGTATGACTTGATTGCCGGAATTTCGCTGATTAGCCGAAATTGGTTGATTGCTACGGGGTATCAACGCGCGTTGAATAATGTAAATAATCAGTTTTTATGGGGCAAATGGGCAGGAAGCGAAAATTTTATCTGGGCTGAGCACTACCCTCGGTCACGCAAACTGTTTAGAGGTGATGATTTTATGTTAAGAGTAGAGTATAACTTGCGCTTTTCACGCATCAACTTTAACACAGGTTTGTTGGCTATTTACCGTCCCAATCAAGATAAAATCACTTTGGGAGAACGCACCATCAATGTAGATGGCAGCGATGGGCTGGCGCTTACTTATTTGGCAGGTATGGGATTTAGGTTTAATACTCGCTCAGCCATTAAAGTAGGGGTAGGCTTCAGATTGATCCGTCGCGCTCAAAACCCCGATGGACTTTCACGCGAATTTGTAAACACAGTAGGGTATGTGTTCAATTTTTAATAAAATTGTCCCCAAACCAACCAAGGCTTGTTTTTATAACCTAAAAGAAGCACCAAACTGTACATTTCGTTTCATTTGAGGGTTGTATACCAAGTCCACGTCTAGTCCATCAGAACCAATGCCTGCGTACTCAGCATCAAATACATTTCTTATTTTCAGAAATACGCCCAGGTTTTTGCTTAGCTGATAACGCCCAATAAAGTCCAGGTTATAATAGCCCGCAATTTTGAAATCTGAGGCTTGCGCTCTGGGGACAAAACGCCTTACCCAATCGGTCATAAAGACATTCTCAAAACGAAAGTAAGTATGCTTAAACGGTTCTATTGAAAAGTTCAACTGTCCCATAAACTTAGGCACCATTCTGGGCACACTGATTTCTTCGTTTTCTTCGTTGGGCAATACCTCTGAACCTTCAGCATAATTTAGGTACACATCGGCATTGAACTTGAGCAATGGCCACAGGTTGGACAAGCGTACAGCCAATTGCAGCCCATACAAATCGCTTCGGCTGTTTACATCATTTACGGCTGAACGGGTTCGGAAACTATTCTGTGCTTGAAACTGTGACACCGCATTGGCACCGTATATGGCAGTATCTAATGGAATCAGGCTTTGGGTAATTAACTGATCTATTCGGCTATAGTATCCTGTCAGGTCAAAATCTATATTGCTATTGAGTGTATAGCGTACTCCTACCTCATAACTCGTAACAAACTCTGGCGATAGATCTTCGTTGGGCACTCGTTCGTATTGTACCAGGTTGGGTACTCTGGTGCCATTGAATATTACAGGTAAGGCTAACGAAGAGTAGGTATTGCGGGCACTGGGAGCTTTGAAAGCCCTGCCATAAGACGCCCTTACCGAAAGGTTATCGCTGAACTTATACAACACTGCCACCCTGGGATAAAAAGTACCCACTACATTGGCTGAGTCTACATTGGTAGTAAATTCAGACGATGCATCTTCGCGTACTCCTGCAATTAGTGTAAGGTTATCGCGTTGATAGAGCAATTGGGCAAAATACCCGGTAATAGTGTGCAAAATGGGATTGTCGCCAAAATGCCCAAAAACGGCATGAGGGGGGCGTTGGGTAGTACTAAATGCCCGGTAGTCGTTAGGATTAAAAGGTGTATCGGATTCATTGACTGGAGGCAAATTGCCTGAAAGAGTGGCAGAAAAACCTGCGGTAACTTCCATGTATTTATTGATGGAATAAGTGCCTAGCGCTTCAAAAAATAAATCATCGGAAGCCTCGTAAGTATATGCCCTTGAGCTGGCAAAACTGGCATAGTTTACTCCATAAGTAGAGCCTACGTCCATCCTGTACTTAAGATAAGACGCATTGACAGTAAGCGCAAACCGTTGCCAGGCTTTGTTATAGCTTAAAGTAGTGCGCTCTATACGGTCGGCTATGTAATTGTCAGGGTGGGCATAAGAAAATATGTCGGGGCTTCTGCCCAAAGAACTGTGGTTGCTACGAAAGAGGTTATTGTAACTAAAAGTAAAATCCCGATATTCCAGTTGTATGCCAAACAGCGAGCTTTCCTGGGGCAATGCGTTCACCAAACC
This sequence comes from Microscilla marina ATCC 23134, assembly GCF_000169175.1. Classification (NCBI taxonomy): domain Bacteria; kingdom Pseudomonadati; phylum Bacteroidota; class Cytophagia; order Cytophagales; family Microscillaceae; genus Microscilla; species Microscilla marina. The sequence goes on along the minus strand of NZ_AAWS01000046.1, from coordinate 1,954 downwards.
TTTGTTTGCATCGCCTTGGTAGTAAGGGTAAGTCGCCTGAATACTATCCAACACTTGGTCAGGGTTGGTGTTGAGCAACCTTAAATAGTTGACCTGATCACTCGACATACGTTTAGAAGCAAAAAAGTGGGGAAGAGGGCTAAATACATTGCCTTTGTATGAAAACTCACTACTCAACTGCCCTACCAATTCTACCTCTTTGTTATGGCGAATGTTTAGATCATCGCGTTTGCCACGATTGCCATAAAAAGTGTATTTGAGTATGTTTTTGTTTTTACCTACCTTGCCTCCTGCCATAAAATTCACGTGTTGGTAGCCATATTCACCTAAAGTAACATTGGCTTGCGCAAATGAGCAACTAGAGGGAGAGTCGGTAATAATATTAATGACTCCAGTCATGGCGTCAGCCCCATACACTGCAGAAGCTGGTCCATAAATAATTTCTATTTGCCGCGCCTGAGCAATGGGTAGTTGCGCTCCAATGGCGATTCCTCCTGCCACACTAGGTTGGATAGGAATGTTATTGATGAGTATTTTGGTATAATAATTACCTATTTGCCCCCTAAAAAGAAATGTTTCTCCGTCGAGTCCCGACCCTGGTTGCGATACTCGTACCCCTGGTACCGCTTTCATAACGTCAACCAAGGTTATATAACCATTTTTCCGGATTTCTTCTTGAGTTACTACGTGGATAGTCACCGGCAGGTCTTTTATTCTTTTGCTCGACCTACTCGCAGAAACAACCTCTACATTGGTAGAAGCACGCCCTGCAATAATATCTTGAGCCTTCAATACATCTAATGGAATAGTATTCAGGCGATTGGTATCAGACTGAGCATAAATTGCCAGGTTCAACAGCAATGATGCGAAGCTACATATAATGATTTTTTTCATTACCTCTCTCTTATGCAGACACATTTAATATTTACTCTCTATTAACAAAAACTATATAGATCAATAGTTCACAGCCCTGACAGGGTTTTAGGGGCCAGGCAATAGGTTTTTGCCCTAGAACTCATCATAGCAAGCTGCCCCAATGAATTGGGATTTAAAAATAAGTTCAGTTCATAGGCAACTAACAATTAATTTTATCACGAGGCATTTATTTTCAGCCCATGATAGATCGATTTGGTAGTAGACACCCATAGCGTACTCGAAAACTGTTCACTTTATTTATAGGTGTAAAACAGCATCAAAAATATAGTGACGATTGATGAAAGTAAATGAAAAAAAGAACCCATGTGTGTCTCTTCTCAGAAGCAGTATGCTGATATCAATAGCCAATAAGGTGCATGTTCAACTTGGTTTCTTGTATAAAATCCTCGGCTTCTTCCAAAATATCGTCGTCTTCGGTAGGGTAATACCAATTGGCCTCTACCTGCCCACCTTCATCGGCGTATTTTTTCAAAACTTTGAGAATATTTAGAAAGGCTTTAGATGAATTGGTGTTGAAGTAGGTAAGTTTGAAGTCAAACCGAATGGGACGTTTAGACTGAATGTACTCTTCTACCCATTGAATCAAAGGGCGATAAAATTTTTTAGCATCTTGATGATATGACTCTCCTATAATTTCACATACGCCAGTATCTGAGTTAAAATTGACTGTAGGTATAAAATACACTCCCTTATTACCTTTTATAGCTATATCTTTCATGTTTAATTTGGCGCTTTTAGTCTATGAAACATCTAAAAGTTTCATTCACCTAATCAGTTAAGTTATTTAAAAACAGGCAAATGACACAGGAAACAACTTTTCTGCCAGTACCCAGTCTTCAGGTTTTAGAATCAAATTACTGGTTTAATGAGTAATGCCTTGCTGTTTAATTATGTGGTTTTTTTACAGGACACTCTTAGGAATGGACAAAAAACAGTTTTTCCCCAATCAATCGAGACTATGAACTTTTCGTAGCTGTAGCGTTTGCTCCGATACATACCGGAATTCAAAAAGCAAACT